>DASQYT010000446.1:0-7873 GCA_035639075.1 Candidatus Elarobacter sp. | reverse complement strand
CTTCCCGTGCTTGTGAACCTGAAGTGGCCCGAAGCCGAGAAAGACGCCGATCCCGAAGACAAGCCGTCGCTGCGGACGCTGCAGTTCCGCGATCGCGCGCCGTCTTCACCGGCGGCGCTGGCCAAAGCCGGCGTCAAGTTTGCGTTTTATTCCGGAGGCATCACGGCGCCGAAGGATACGCTCAAAGCCGTGAAGAAATCGATTGACGCGGGCTTGGCGCCGGACGCGGCGCTGCGTGCGCTGACGCTCTCGGCGGCGGAGATTTTCGGCGTCGCCGACCGCCTGGGCTCAATTGAAAACCGGAAAATCGCGAATCTTGTGGTTACCGATGGCGACCTCTTTGAGGAAAAAACCAAGATCAAAATGGTTTTTGTGGACGGCCGCCGATTTGAAATTCGCGAGCCGGAGAAGCCAAAGGAGCCGCCGAAAGGCGACATCACCGGAAAATGGAGACTTTCCTACACCACGCCTGATGGTCCCGAGGAGTCTACTGCCGACCTCACCATGGATAAAGACGGCACGATCTCCGGCACTCTCACGAGCAAGCGCGGCACCGCGTCGATCATCAGCGGCTATCTGAGCGTGGACAAGTTCAACTTTACCATCAACATTCCGATCGAGGGATCTCCGGCTGATGTCGTTTTCTCCGGCACGTTTGACGGGACGTCGTTGAAGGGGACCATTCGCGTGCAGGGTTTCGCGCTGGACTTTATCGGCGTTAAGCCCACGAACACTACCGTTGCGGCGACCACGTTTGGAGGTGCCCAGTGAAGGGCTCATTTGGATTTTTCATCAATGCAAAGAACCTACGATTCTTGAGCCTTCTTTGTATTCTTTGCCTCCCGCTGGCGGCTACTGCAGCGCCGCCGGACGCGCCGGCGGTCATTGTGATTCGAAACGCCACGATCATGACTGTCTCGCATGGAAACATTGAGCACGGCTCCATCCTTATTAAGGATGGCAAAATCGCAGAAGTGGGCCTGTCCGTCAACGCCCCGAAAGATGCACAGCTAATTGATGCCGCGGGGCAGTTCGTCATTCCGGGCATTATCGATTGCCATTCGCACATCGCGGCGGAAAGCATCAACGAGGGCAGCGTTTCCGTCTCTTCGATGGTGAACATGGCGGAAATTCTGAACCCGGAGGACATCGACATTTATCGTGATTTAGCTGGCGGAGTCACGTCGGCGAATATTCTTCACGGCTCCGCGAATGCCATCGGCGGGCAGACGCTGGTTATCAAGCTGCGCTGGGGCCAGCCCGCGGGGAAGCTCCCGTTTGAAGGCGCGCTTCCCGGCATCAAATTCGCCCTTGGCGAGAATCCGAAGCGCTCGAACTTCAGCATCCCGGGACAGCCCCGCCGGTATCCCGCGACGCGCATGGGAGTCGAAGAAACCATTCGCGGGGCGTTCAGCGAAGCGCGCGATTACAAGAAAACGTGGGATGAGTACAACAAGCGCGCTGCTGCGGGCGAAAAAAACCTTGTCGCGCCGCGCCGCGATCTGCGCCTTGAACCGCTCGTCGAAGTGCTGGAAGGCAAGCGCTACGTGCATTCGCACTGCTACCGTGAAGATGAAATCCTGATGCTGCTTCGCGTCGCGAAAGAGTTTGGCTTCAGAGTCCGCACTTTTCAGCACGTTCTGGAAGGGTACAAAGTGGCCGATGAACTGGCTGCCGCGGGCGTCGGCGCTTCCACTTTTTCGGATTGGTGGGCCTACAAAGTCGAAGCCTACGACGCGATTCCGTACAACGCGGCGCTGATGACCCGCCGCGGCGTCGTCGTCTCTATCAATTCCGACGACGCTGAAGAAGCGACGCATTTGAATCAGGAAGCTGCCAAGAGTATGAAGTACGGCGGCCTCTCGCACGACGAAGCGCTGAAAATGGTCACGCTGAATCCCGCGATGCAGCTCGGCATTGACAAGCGCGTCGGCACGATTGACGTGGGCAAGGATGCCGACCTGGCGATTTACAACCGCGATCCGCTGAGCGCTTACGCGGTGGTGCAGAAAACGCTGGTCGATGGCCGAGTCTACTTCGATCTTCAGCGCGACACCGCGGAACGCGCCGGGCGCGAAAAAGAGAAGAAAGCGCTCATCGACAAATTCAGGAAGGCGGCGGAGAAGAAGCCTGAAGAGAAAAAGCCTGACGCTGCCGGTCAAAAGCCCGGCGAGAAGAAACCCGAAGAGAAAAAGCCGGAATTGAAGAAGCCGGAAGAAAAGCCCAAGCCACCTCAAACGGACGGCGCCGACTCGGGCTCAACGGTTACTCTAGGGGGTGCGCTGTGAAAACCACTCCGACCGCTCTTCGAGCCGCACTGATTCTTATCGCGGTCTGCGTTCTACCAGCTATTGCAGGCGCGCAGGCAGCGCCCTCCAGCACCTATGCGATTACTCACGCGAAAATCTTCACGCTCGCAGGTAGCGCCATCGAAGACGGCACGGTCGTCTTTCGCGATGGAAGAATCACGGCCGTGGGCGCTGGTATTGAGATTCCAGCGGGTGCGCAGGTCACCGACGCAAAGGGATTGCAAGTCTATCCTGGGATCTTCGATTCGATCACACAGATGGGATTGCGGGAGATTGGCGCCGTTAGCGCGAGTGTCGATTCGACGGAGACGGGAAACTACAATCCGGACGTCGTCGCAGCCACAGCCGTATCTCCCTCGAGCGAACACATTCCCGTCACGCGCGCGGCGGGCATCACGGAAGTTCTCGCCGTTCCCGGCAGCGGCGGATTTGATTCCGGCGGATCCAACAGCGTAATCGGCGGCCAAGCTTCGGCAATCCATCTGGCCGGGTGGGTCATCGACGAAATGCTCATCAAGAAGAGCGCGGCGATGGTGATCCGCTGGCCGGAGATTGAGACGCAAACGTTCGACTTCGCGACCTTCTCGCGTAAAGAAAAGCCATACACCGAGGCCAAGCAGGAATACGACAAGCAAGTGAATGAAATCACCGACTGGCTGGAGCGCGCCCGCCACTATGCACAGGCCATGGAGAAAGGCTCGCCCGCAAAATACGACCGCGACCTGAAGCTCGAAGCGCTCGCGCCGGTCGTTCGCCGCGAGCTGCCCGTCTTGGTGTTTGCCGATCGCGCGCGGGAAATTCGCAACGCGGTCGAGTTCTGCGAGAAGCAGGAGCTGAGGATGATCCTCGCCGGCGGCGCCGAGGCCTACAAGGTTAAGGACCTTCTCCGTTCGAAAGGCGTGCCCGTCATCCTGCGCCCGATGCTTACGCTCCCTCCCGATGAGGATGATCCTTACGATCGGTTGCTTTCCCAGCCTGCGGAGCTTGCCGCTGCGGGCGTGAAGTTCGCCATCGCTAGCTTTGATAATTCCTTCGCGCGGCGATTGGGACAAAACGCTGCGAACGCCGTCGCGCACGGCCTGCCGTACGATGAGGCCCTCAAGGCCGTCACGATTTATCCCGCGCAGATTTTTGGCCTCGGGGATCAGATCGGGACCATTGAGCAGGGCAAGCTTGCCAACCTCATTGTCACCAATGGCGACCCGCTCGAACTGACTACCGACGTCAAGTACCTCTTTATCCGGGGACAACTGACATCCCTGGAGAACCGGCACCTGCATCTTTACGAGAAGTACTTAAAGCGGCCGAAATCGCAGTAATTTGACCGAATCTGCAAATGTCGGGGAGCAGCATTCTTTCTCTTCCCTTCAGAAATAAAACCGCGCCCTAAGGTTAAATTCCAAGAAACTTTTTGCCCAAAGTTGCGTTCCTATAGTTGAACCCTATGCGCACACGCCTGTCCATCGCGCTCATAGCGCTTATTCTCACTGCCGGGATGCATCCTGCCCGTGCGCAGGACGAGCCGGGAAAAATCGTCGAGCAGTGTGTGAAGGCTGCCGGCGGCAGTAAGGCGCTCGGCAGGATTCAAACCTTAACCCTCGAAGGGACTTTCACGAGCGATGACGGAAAAACTGGAACGTACACGCTGGATACCAAGCTGCCGAACCGCTACTACTCGGAATTGCTGACCGGTGATAAGAACCTGATCGAGGCGTACAACGGGAAGTCGGCGTGGCATCAGAAGGCCGACGGAGAACTTGCCACGTTGGTGGGTCCCGAAGGGATGCAATTGGAAGCGGCGGCGCAGTATTACAACTCCCGGCTGCTCAACCTAAAAAAAAACAAAATCACGCTGGCGTTTGCGGGGCACGCGCAAGTGCGCGGAAGAGACGCGCTGCAACTCACGGTGACCACGGCGACGGGAGTAAAGCGGCAGGTATTCTTCGATCCTCAGACACACCTCATCGTTAAGGAAGCGGCGACCGTCGGCGGCGTCGAGGAAGAAATCCTCTACGACGACTACCGAACGGTGGATAACGTAAAGTTGCCCCACAAGATCGAGCTGCATCGCGGAAACAACAAGTACGACATCAACGTCACACGCGCGGCGATCAAGGGGACCGTTGGCGAACGTGTGTTTGATTTCCCCTTCAAGTCGCAAGTGAAGCTGCCGGACCTGAAAGCGTTGTTCAAAGAGATTGATGACAACCAGAAGGCCATCGACAAGCTCAAAGAGAATTACGCGGGATCGCAGTCCGCGGAAGAAACGGAATTCGAAGGCGATGGCAGAATGAAAAAGCATGACATCAACGAGTACACGTTTTTTTATCTCAACGGGGATGAGATCACTACACTGGTGAAGAAAGATGGCAAGCCGCTGAACGACACGGAACAAAAAAAGGAAAACGAGAAGACGCAAAAACGCATTGAAGAACACCAGAAACGCGCCACCAAGAAAGAAGCGAAGGAAGAAAAGGCAAAAGAAGAAGGAAAGAGCGAGGAAAAAGATGAGCCTGGGATTGAGATATTCCTGCGCGCGTGCCAGTTTGTGAATCCTCGGCGGGAGCGTTTTCGCGGGCAAGACGTGCTGGTTTTCGATTTCGAGCCGAATCCTGAATTCAAGGCGCACAAACTGGTTGAAAAAGTAGTGCAGAAACTCGCCGGAGTCGTTTGGGTGGACGAGAAGGCGCACGACGTGGCGCGGCTGGAAGCCTATTTCACCGGCGACATGAAAATTGCCGGCGGCTTGCTGGCGAACCTGCAGAAGGGCACCAGCTTCGTTTTCGAGCAATCGTTTGTGAATAATGAAGTGTGGCTGCCGACGTACATGGAGGCGCACGTTGGGGTGCGCCTCCTGCTGGTGAAAGGAATCAAGGCCAGCATCGTGACACGCTATTGGGACTACAGGAAATTCAACGTGGAGACGCTTTCCACAATCTTCAAGCCAAAGGGAGCGAGCGAAGCTCCTGCCGATCCTCCAACAAAACCCGAGTGAACGCTACCGAAGTGCACAGTGAGTCGCGCTAGATTCTCTGAGGTACAATCCTGCGCATGAACCCGGCGAACGATCCCGGCTCGGAAGGGAATTTCGGGAGAGCTTGGGTCTTTCTCTGTTTGGCGTTTTGCGCGCATGTAGCGGACGAGGCGCTGACGGGCTTCCTTCCCATTTATAACGCCACAGTTCTGGCGATGCGCAGCCAATACAAGTGGTTTCCGATGCCGACATTCGGATTCCGCGAATGGCTGGCCGGGCTTATCGTTGCGAATCTTGTTTTCTTACTGCTGACGCCGTTTGCGTTTCGAAACGCCTGGTGGTTGCGACCGCTGGCGTATTTCTACGCCGGCGTCCATTTTCTGAACGGAATGGGCCACACGCTGGCGACGATCCTTGGACAAACCGTTTCAACCATTCACTTCGCGCGTCCGGCGCCTGGCTTTTGTTCTTCTCCGCTGCTTTTCGCAGGTTCGATCTATCTTCTGATTCGTTTGCGTGCAACGCGCCGAAGCCTGGCAGCCGTTTCTTGAAGGTGTAAGGCAAGAATTTGAGGGAGAAACATGCGAAGAAATAATCGTCCTAACTTTTTCTTGATGTTCGTGGCTCTGCTGGCTTGCGCAAGGGCTGATTTGCGCGCGCAGGCAAAGCCGGAGATGAAGGCGGAAGACGCGCGGCTGCGCGTCGCTCTTGCAGGCCTTGTCCATGGCCATTCGTTCGGGTTTTTTGATCAGTTTCAGCACCGGACGGACCTGCAGGTCGTGGGAATCGCCGAAGCCGATCACCAACTCACGGAACAATTTGCAAAAAGATACGGCCTGCCGCGGGGTATCTTCTTTTCCGACCTGGAAGAGATGCTGAAGAAGACGCATCCGCAGGCGGTGCTCGCGTACACCAACACATTCGATCATCGCCGCGTGGTGGAAATCTGCGCGCGGCACGGCGTTCCGGTGATGATGGAAAAGCCCCTGGCGGTCAGCCTCGAGGATGCGCGTGCCATTGAGAGAGCTGCGCGTGAAGCCAAGATTCAGGTTTTGGTGAATTATGAGACCACCTGGTATCGCAGCAATCAGGCGGCTTATGACCTGGCCCATGAAAACGCGATTGGAGAAATTCGAAAAATTGTCGTGCACGATGGCCATCACGGCCCAAAAGAAATTAACGTCGGGCCCGAGTTTCTTGCCTGGCTCACCGATCCTAAACTGAACGGCGCGGGCGCCCTCTTTGATTTTGGCTGCTATGGCGCCGATCTGGCGACCTGGCTGATGGATGGCCGCCGGCCGGACTCAGTGACAGCGGTGACGCAGCAAATCAAGCCGGATGTGTACCCGCGAGTGGACGATGAAGCGACCATCATCCTGACTTATCCCCGCGCGCAAGCGATTATTCAGGCTTCCTGGAATTGGCCGTTCTCCAGAAAAGACATGGAAGTATACGCACAGAAGGGCTACGCCATTACCGTTGGACGCGATCAACTGCGCGTACGACTTCCCGAGAAAGAGGAGACCTCAGCCGAAGCCAAGCCACTGGAGAAATCGAAGGAAGATTCCGTTTCCTATTTGAGAGCAGTGCTTTTAGGGGGGATGAAACCGGAAGGACTGTCGTCGCTTGAAACGAATGTGATCGTTGCGGAAATTCTCGACGCTGCCAGACGGTCCGCGGCTACGGGCAAGACCATTTCCTTGGCGGGAATTCGCTAAACGCCTTGCGAGGCGCGATTTTTATTTTGCAGAAACGGAGCGGTCCAGCACTTCGCGGACCTTTTCCGAGAGGACTTGCGGCGTAAATGGTTTTTGCAGGAAGGAAATTCCTTCCTCAAGAGTCCCGTCTTGCGCGATCACGTTGTACGTGTAGCCCGACATATACAGTACCCGCAGATTGGGATAGCGCCCGGTCAGCCGCTTGGCTAGCTCGCGTCCGCTGGAACCTGGCATCACCACATCTGTCAAGAGCAGGTGGATTTCCGCGCCGTTGTTTCCGGCCAGGCGCTCTGCCTCCTCGGGTGTGTGCGCTTCGATTACCCTGTAGCCGCGCTGGGAAAGAACCATCTGCGCCAGCTCGCGTACGGCGGACTCGTCTTCAACAAGCAGGATGGTTTCGTGGGCTTTGCGCGCCGTGGAAGGGAGAGTCTCTTGAGCCGGCAGATCCTGGACTGCATCCTTGACACGGGGCAGATAAACTTTGAAGGTGGTGCCTCTTCCCAGCTCGCTGTACACCCAAACGTAGCCGCCGCTCTGCTTCACGATGCCGTACACCGTCGATAGACCAAGCCCGGTGCCGCGTCCGCTTTCCTTCGTGGTGTAAAACGGCTCGAAAATGTGCGCGACCGTTTCGGCGCTCATGCCGATGCCGGTGTCCGAAACCGCCAGCAGGACATACGGTCCCGGACGGACTATCGCGTGATCGAGCGTGTACGCGGAGTCCAGATCGGCGTTGCTTGTTTCAATGACGATGCGGCCGCCTTCAGGCAAGGCGTCACGCGCATTCACGACCAAATTCATGATGACCTGCTCGACTTGACCCGGGTCAGCCTTGATTGTGCCTACGTCCTTGGACACAAATGTTTTCATCT
>DASQYT010000445.1:0-5429 GCA_035639075.1 Candidatus Elarobacter sp. | reverse complement strand
CTTCACCTGCTTCCAGTCCACGCACAGTTCTTCCGCGAGGATCATGGGAAGCGCGGTCATGATGCCCTGGCCCATTTCCGATTTACCGAGAATGAGGGTGACGCGATTGTCCGGAGTGATGCGGACCCAGGCATCGAAGGGGTTGGGAGTTTTCTTTTCCTGGTCCTGGGCTTGATCGGCGAAAGCAGCCGGAGAGAGATGGAAGCCGATGACGAGCGCGACACCTCCGGCGGCACCGGTCTTAAGAAAATCACGGCGATTTACAACTGGAGCGATTGCCATGGGACACCTCGATATTATGTTGTGCTACTACGGTTGAGAACAGCGTAAGCCGGGACTAGGCCTTGCCCGCTTGCATGGAAGCGGCGCGATGAATCGCTTTACGGATGCGCTGATACGTGCCGCAACGGCAGATGTTGCCGCTCATGGCATCGTTGATGTCGGTGTCGGTGGGGTTGGGTTTCTTCGAAAGCAGCGCGACGGCGGACATGATTTGTCCGGACTGGCAGTAGCCGCACTGCGGAACGTCTTCTTCCATCCAGGCTTTCTGGACGGGATGGCTGCCGTCCACGGAAAGGCCCTCGATCGTGGTGACTTTCTTTCCCGCGACGCTGGAGATCGCGGTGACGCAGGAACGCGTGGCTTCGCCGTTGATGTGCACGGTACACGCTCCGCAGAGCGCCATGCCGCAGCCGAACTTGGTGCCGGTCATGTTCAGCGTGTCACGGAGCACCCAGAGCAGAGGCATGTCCGGGCTGACATCGACGGATTGAGGTTTGCCGTTCAAGGTAAAACTAATGGCCATGGAGTCCTCCCAACTTGCAGGTGGATATCCTACAACAATCCAAGGGTGGTTGAAAATCCGTAGAATCCCCTACAGGGAAAGCTCAATAAAGTAAGATGGCGGAACGGCGAGCGACCCCCGACGGTCTACGCGTTGTCCCCCACGGATCAGACGCGCCGTTAGGCCGGGCGTGAGCAAATTCAGTTGCCTTCGACGGGGGCGGTGGCAGGCTTGGGCGAAGCTTTGGAAGTTCTCGGCGCTTCCGGCTCGACGCCGCGCCAGCCTACGGGACGGCCGCTGACGGCTTCCTTCACGGAGCGGAAGAGCACCACGTACATCAACTGGCGATAGTAAAAGCGCTGCAGCAAGACGGGAATGAGCAGGGTCCAGTCTTCCTTTCGTTCCAGCACGAACGCCACCATGCACGTCAGTATGTCAATGAGCAAGAATCCAAGAAAGAAGAGCACCGATTTTTCCACGTCCGCGGCGGTCCAGAGTTGCGGCAACCGCGTGACGCGGAACTGCGCGAGTCCCCAAAGCAACAGCGAGCCAAAGAACATCAGGTCGATAACCGGCGAAATCAGCGGCAGGACAAGCTGGAATAAAAAGATGTTGGGCAGCGCGATCCAGCCGAGCGTTCCGTATTTTGGGCGCAGCAGCGTGTCGCCGTGCTTCCAGAACGATTGCAGCGTGCCAAAAGTCCAGCGAAAACGCTGGCGGATCAGTTGGCCGGCCGTTTCCGGAGCTTCGGTCCAGGCAATGGCTTCTTCGTCGTAGCTGATGCGCCAGCCAAGGCGGCGGATGGCAATGGTCAAATCGGCGTCTTCCGCGACAGTGTCAGCCGTGATGCCTCCCGCGGTTTCGATGGCCCTCTTGCGCCAGGCGCCGAGCGCGCCCGGCACGACCGTAATGCAATTCAGCAGGTCGAAAGCACGTTTCTCCATGTTCTGGCTGGTGATGTACTCGAGCGCTTGCCAGCGCGTGAGCCAGCGCGAACGGTTGCCGACTTTGACGTTGCCGGCGACGGCGCCAACCTTGGGATCGGAAAAATGGCGAACGAGTTTGCTAATGGCATCCGGTTCGATTTCCGTGTCGGCGTCGATGGTCACAACAATGTCGGTGTCCGCCTGGGACATGGCAAGGTTCAGAGCTGCTGCTTTTCCGCGATTCACCTGATGAATGATGCGCACGCGCGGCTCGCGCGAGAAGTTCCCCTCCAGCAACTCGCGCGTTCGATCCGTCGAGCCGTCATTCACAACGATAATGCGCAGCTCCTTCAGATCCGAGAGCAGGACGGACTCCACGGTTTGCACGATGACGCTCTCTTCATTGTGCGCGGGGATCAGCACGGTGACGCTCGGAGGCGGATTCGACATCACGGCATGGTCCGGCCGAAGTTTTTCGATCAATGCGAGCAATCCAATAATCACAGCGCGCCCGCTGACCATCACAATCCCGAGGAAGAAGATGGCGCCGATAAAGAACCGCGACCATTGAAACAGCGTGAAGATGAATCCGTCGGCACGAGCCTCGAAGCGCTCTTCCGGGGAAAGCAGGGGCATCACTTCGGCGCGCGTTTTTCCAATCAGGTCTGAAACGGAAACAAGCTGGTAGCCCTTCTCGCGTAATGCGTCGATGATTTGCGGAAGAGCCGCAACCGTCTGCGTGCGATCGCCGCCGCCGTCGTGCAGCAAGATTATATTGCCGTTGGCGGCCTGCCTGAGCACGCTGTCGACTATCTCTTTCGCTGGGATGGGCTTGCCGTTGCGCAAGCTCCAGTCATCCGGATCGATACGCTGGCCCACGATTAAATAGCCCATCTCCTGAGCAACGGGAAGTTGCGCCACTTCCTCCGAATACTCCGGCTGATGATCGATGCCGTAGGGAGGACGGAACAGAATCGTTTTGACGTCGAGGGTGCTTTCGATCAGCCGCTGCGTCAGGTTCAATTCCCAGCGGAGCTGGGTGTGCGAGATCTCGTCGAATTTCGGGTGAGTAAACGTGTGATTGCCGATTTCGTGGCCCTCGGCGAATTCTCGCTTTAGGATATCCGGCCTCTTATTTGCCTGGTCGCCGATGATAAAGAAAACTCCAGGCGCTTTCTTTTCCTTCAGGATGTCGAGAATCTTGGGTGTCCACTGCGGGTCGGGACCATCGTCGAAGGAGATGGCTATTTTCTTGTTCGCTCCGCCGAGGCGATCGATGTTGTAGGAAAGCGGTATGGCGTCGTAGGACTCTTCGGTGAAAAGATCGCTGCCCGCCTCGTACTCGAAGGAGCGCTTGCCGTGCTTCGGTGTATCGGTAAAGTGCCAGATGTCGCCATCGCCTTCGAGGATCAAGTCCGGACCCGGCGGCAGATCGGCAAGTTTTTGCCGGGCGGCATCGTCGGCGTGAGTCGCATCCCAGATTGGCCACATGGAAGTGTCTGAAGAACCCAGCCGCCACAGCGCCGTGCCTTGCACGCCCAATCGCTCGCTCGTCCGAAGCTCGTTGTAAGCAGTGACGGCATCCAGCATCCACACCTGGTGCATGTGGTTGTGCTCGTCATAGTAGGAATAGTGCGGATTCAGCGAATCGCTATCGAATTCAACGTCGGTATCCGATTCCTCGACGTGCAGTAATGCTTCCTGGATGCTGTATTCTGCCGCGGCCTCGTGGTTCTTTTTGGGAGCAAGGGACCAATCGTAAGCATAGTTCGCAATTCCCACGATGATCTTTTGCGGGGGAACGACGTCGAATACCTGGCGCAAGTTTTCGACAAACCAGTCCTGGGCGGCGATGGGACCGGGCGGAGAAGTCAGCCAGTGCTGGTCGTAGTTCATCAGCACGATCGCGTCGCATTCCTTGCCGAAGAATTCGTAATCATACGCGTCGTCGCGCGCCGGCAGAGCGATCATGAGTTTCAATCCTGCAGAGTGGAGCACGGGCGCGAGGGTGGCGATGAATTCGCGGAAGTGCTCCTGGCTGGCGTCGGGAACTTCTTCAAAATCGACGACAATGCCTGCCTCGTGCGAATCAACGGCATACGCGGTGATGTCCCGCGCGAGATTCTGCCGGGCGGAAGGATTCGCAAGCATCTGCGCCATTTCCTTGATGCGCCACTCGACGCCGTCGTAGTTGTTGACGAGGCCCATCATGGGCAACTCGACCGGAGGATTCAGCGACTTCATCCACTGGTGCAGCTTGTCTTCTTTCAAAATCGAAACAGCCTCGGCCGGTGTGGCTTTCGCGGTGTATTGGCCGCGCTCGTAATCCACGATGGTCAGCGCGCCATCGGCAGACACGGCATGGAGCTGCTCGGGAATCAGCAAGTCGATGTCTTTGTAATGCTTCTTGAGAGAAGCAAGGCTGTTGGGATCCCAGCTCACCAAAAATGCAGCCCGAACGGGATCATAGCTTGCCGGGAGCTTTCCGATGTTCGCGACGCGGCGGCGGCGCCCTTCGCGTGTAAGTAGCTTCTTTTTCGATTTGACGGCGTGATACCCGGGCTTGGTGTCCGGCAGTAGACCTGCGGGCAGTTCCACGCTGACGGCGATGGTCACGAAAAAATAGGCGAGCAATAGCGTCAGCAGGACGCCGGTAATTTCCATTACGCGCCGCGTGCGGCGCCAGCGCACACGCTCCGCGTCATAAAATATGGGACCGCGTTCCTTCACGTCACCTTTCAAACCGGCTGCGCGGCAGGCCAATATACATCAGGCCAGGGCTGAGTCCGTCTGCGCGATTCCGTCTCCTCTATTGTAAGATGCGTGGCATTGATGAAGCGAGTTTTCTCGAATTCCTTTGTGGCGTTAATTGCAGGTCTTTGCCTGCGGCTCTATTTCGTGCTGAAGTTCCCCGCCAATTCCGGCGACACCGTTCTTTACGATCAAATCGCCACGAACTGGCTGAAGCACCACGTCTACGCCATGACCGTTAGCGGGGCGATCACGCCCGTTGATCTGCGCATGCCGGGTTATCCGGCGTTTCTTGCCATCCTCTACGGGCTCACGGGCCGCACGAGTGAGGCCGCCCGCCTCTGGGTCATGTTGGCACAGGTCGGAGTGGATTTGCTTTCCTGCCTGGCGATTGCCAGGCTGGCGGCGCTTTTGGCCTGCACCTCGGAAGACCCAGCGCCGAACAAGCGTGTGTTTTCTATCGCGCTGTGGCTCGCCGCGTTGTGTCCCTTTACCGCTAACTACACCGCCGTGCCCCTGACCGAAGTGTTTGCAGCTTTCTGGACCGCCCTGGCCTGCAATGCTTTCCTGGTAGCGTTGAGAAGAGTGCAGAAGCCGGATTTTCTATTGAAGAGCACCCATCTTCGCCTGGGAAAAAGCGTCGAATACTCTGCGCTGGGTGGAGGATTGATTGTCGGTCTGGGAACGCTTTTCCGCCCTGAAACACCGCTGTTGCTCGTTGCAGTTGCCGTCAGTTTTGGCGGATTGTTTCTCCCGCGTGAAAATTTCCGCCGCTGGTTCTGGGTTTGCCTGGCCATGGCGCTCGGCTGCCTGATGATTCTTTCCCCGTGGGCCATTCGGAACATGATAACGCTGGGCGAACCGCAATTCCTCGCTCCAAAAAACTCGAATCTGCCGGGCGAGCTTGTGCCCTACGGCTTCATGGCCTGGGAAAAGACCTGGCTCTATCGCGTCCGGGATTGCTACCT
>DASQYT010000444.1:0-5234 GCA_035639075.1 Candidatus Elarobacter sp. | reverse complement strand
TCGGACTCCGTTCCGCCCAAAGCGCGCCAAAAGACGGCGCTGGGCTCCACTCCGTCCGAGGCCAAGGAGGCCCATTCATGAGGTTCAGGGGTGGGGAATTTTCAACCGGTACAATGAGGAATTTTCAACCGGAATTGACAGGGGTCTGCAAACGACATGATTCGATGAGACTTAGCAGGACGTGCGTGCAGGGGATGGAAGGACAGGGGGCTAGCGGGTAATAGAACAAATAGGCGAGCGTGGTGAGCAACTATCAATACCACATTACCATACGTGTACGGTACTTGTCAAGAAAAACTATTAAATGCTGAAGGGAAAGGAGTTATCGGGAAGGAAAGTTGGAGGTTAAAAGTTGAAAGTTGAAGGATGAAGAAAACAAAGAAGAAAGCTGAAGGGAGAGAATCCGGGTTACAGAGCTGACCTTGGACCGTACCTTAAGGACCTGCAGCCGCAGGGGCTGGGCTTGAGCGTGGTTTCAGCTGCCGAATTGCGGGAGGGCGCGTACTTTTCACGAAACCCCAAACGCAGTCAAGAGACGCTTGAGGGGTTTCTTTCGAACCCGACATCGACTTGACTTGGCCGCGACCCTTCCGCTGGCGGGAGCATTTCGGGAACTACTGCAAACAAATCCGAGTACGGGCAAGCAGTTCTGGGTCGTTGACTGGAAGGAGGCGTTCAAGCGAACTGCGGACGAACTCTACCGCGCATTGACAAATAATCTCGTCAGCGCAAGTCCCATTGCTAGTCTCGGTTCAGACCAGGCCTACTGGACTAACAGCTGCCAATGTTATCCTGAGGGTAAAGTCGGAGATGCTTCGGGAACGCCTGACTGCAGCCAACTAAGCGGAAACGCAGTCCTTTACAGCACGGGGAACACGGGGCCTTTAGTCTCCACCGTGTTCCCCGTTTTCTCTGTGGGCCACACGAAACGTGCCAAGTTGAATTTGGTAACGGGTGATGACGTCCTCATTGCGGTCGACACGACTAAGGTGGCGCCCTGACACTAGAGGGGTCAAGCGACCAGCAAGGCCTTGGGGTTCTTCTTGGCAATCGTCAAAAGTTTGAGCTGCTTGACGCGGCGGGTGCTTGGCTGGCCTTCAAAGCCCCTTTAGGGGGTTTGGATGCGGGGAGCGAGGGCGGGTGCAAGAGATTGATAATGCTTGAGATTCCAGGTGAAGACGGCGTCGGCCTTGGATTTAGCGGCGCAGGCTAAAAGAAGGGCATCGTAGATCCGGCCACCGGTGAAACCGCGTGAGGCGGCATTCTGGATGGCGGTGAAGTATTCGTCCGCGGAGAGAGAAAAAAGGGCCAGGCGATTGCGAACCTCTTCGACGAAGAGCAAAGCCTGTTCGGGCGGAATCATTGGCTTGACGGGCAAAGTGGTCATAACGGCGTAAACTTCGGCGAGAGTGTGAATACCGCAGCAGGAATGTTTTTTTTCGGCTGAAGCGAAGCGCTGGAGGCTGGGCGCATGGTGAACGTGGCCGCCCCAGAAGGTGGCAACGAGAACGGAGGTGTCGAAGAACTCTTTCATACCGCGGACTTTATTCGGTAACGGCGCGGTAGCGGTTCTCGCGGTCGCGGTCGATAAGATCGGCGATGGACGCGTCCGTCGATTCTCCCTGGTAGACCCAGACGCCGAGTTCCTTCTTGAGCGTGACATTTGCGCGGACAGGGCGCAGCGTGATGCGCTCGCCTTCCGATTCCAGATGGAGGGTGTCGCCGGGAGCGAGTTGCAAGCGGTCGCGGAGGGGTTTGGGCAGAACGACGCGGCCGGCTTTGTCGAGGGTGAGCTTGGCAGTCATGATGGCATTATAAAGTGGGAGAAACCAATAGTCAATGGCACAGCTAACAGGGGTGAGGCGCCGGGGCTCGAGCGGAACAATGGTTGGCATCCGCCCGCTAACGCCTTACAGTCAGGCTTTGCGGTCCTTTAGGAGATCACGGAGGCTCTGGTGGACGCGCTCGATGGCGCGAAAGAATTCGTCAATCCCCACGGTTTCGCGGGCTACTTCATTTGCGGCCACGCCCGCCGTTATGGCGTCACAGAGCTGAGTGGCGCGGCGGATACCTTCAGCGGTAAGCAGGGGGATCACAGTGAGTGGATCTTGTTTCCGCGATTGGCGCTCTTGCCACTCTTGAACGGCCCACGCCGTCTTGCGCACATTATCCACGGCATCGCGGAATTCCCGGAGAATGCGCGGATCGAATGGGCCCGAGCGCATCTCGTACTCCAGCCTGACCAGGTCGGCGCAAGTTTTCTTTAGCTGGAGATTCTTGCCCCAGAAAGTCTCGCTGGGGACAAAAAGCTCCACGGCAACGCCTAACAGGCGGCCCTCGCTATTGCGACGAACGCCGACAACGCGAGCTTGCGAAGTTTCGTGGGTAACGAGATTAGTCAACTCAATCTGAGTGCCGGCGGCAGGATAAGTCTTCATCTCCAACAAACCACCCTGAGCGTTCACTTCCGTGGCTTGCCCCGCTTCACGGAAAACTTTGCCGTTAGCCTCCTGCCAGGTCGCTTCCACCGGGGAAATGAAGGGAAAACGTCTGCTCCGCCGCTTTTGGGGTGTGGAAGAAGGCTGATTCGCGGTCGGCTGTGCCATTGAGGCGCTCCCATCAGAGTGATTGAGTGGATTTATAACATTATATGGTTCCCTTTGCCGAGATAAACGAAACGTCGAATTTGGCGGAGTTAGGGGAGAGGAGCGTTGATGGTTGAAAAGGTGCAAATGGGGCACCCGGCAAGTTGGTGTATCGGGCCTCACGAGAGGCGCGTAATTCCAGGGAAGCCGTCGAAACCAGAATCAAAACTCAGGACGTGTTTGATTCCGTGCTGCTCCATGACGGCCAGGTGGAGGGCGTCACGCGCGGACATCTGCCGGCGTCCCATCACGATCTCTTTTGCACGCTGGGCTGTGGCCCGGTCGATGGCCAACACCTCATCAGCGATTCCTAGCAAAGCATCGAATGCGGGCTGGATGGCATCCCGCCGGTTTATTGCCACATAGCGGTGCAGGATTTCTTGCAGTACCTCGGCATCCGTGACAAGGCGTTGGCGGTCGCTGATCAGATTTTCCAGCAATCGCTGGGCGTCGGCCTTGTGGGGATGGGGCGCGCCGACGAGGTACATCGGAATATTGGAGTCGACCAGAATCAAGAATGCGTACCAGCGCCGTACCCGCTCTCGATCTCCGCAAGCATCCGGTCGATATCAGCCGAGGGAAAGTCATGCCGCGTCGCAGCACGAATCACTTCGAGCTTCTTGCCCACTCCAGTGCCAGGCTCACGGCGGCGAGCTAGATCGAGAGCCTGGCGGACCCACTCCGCGATGGACATGCGACGAGAGCGCGCGACACGCTGAATTTCGCGGTATTCGGGATCCTTTAGAATCACTTGGAGACGTTTGGCCATAGGTATGAGTCTATTTGACTCAAGCTTATGAGTCAAGACGACCAACAGGTAGTGAAGCGCGGCCTACCGGGGGAGGCCAAGCGAGTGCAAAAGGGGATGGCGTGGGTTAGTATGAGCGGCGGAGAGGGAAATTCATGAGTTCGACGCAGTCACACGGCGCATCAGGAACGGTGACGGAGGCAGGATTGTCGAAAGGGCCGTTTCGCGCGCCGCGGGGGACGGAGATTTCGTGCAAGGGATGGCAGCAGGAGGCGGCGCTGCGGATGCTCTTGAACAACCTCGATCCGGAAGTGGCGGAGAAGCCGGAAGATCTAGTGGTGTACGGCGGGACGGGCAAGGCGGCGCGGAATTGGGAATGCTTTCACGCGATTGTGCGGTCGCTGAAGGCGCTGGGAGCGGACGAGACGTTACTGGTGCAATCGGGAAAGCCGGTGGGAGTTTTTCGCACGCACGAATACGCGCCGCGCGTGCTGCTGTGCAATTCGAATTTGGTAGGTTACTGGAATAATTGGGACAGGTTTCATGAGCTGGACCGCGCGGGATTGATGATGTACGGGCAGATGACTGCGGGAAGCTGGATTTACATCGGGACGCAGGGGATTCTGCAGGGGACGTACGAAACGTTTGCGGCGGCAGCGAGAAAACATTTTGGCGGAGATCTGAAAGGAAGACTCGTTGTGACCGGCGGGATGGGCGGCATGGGCGGCGCGCAGCCGCTGGCGGCGACGATGAATGGCGCGGCGTTTCTGGGGATTGACGTGGACCCGGAGCGCATCAAGCGGCGCGTTAAGACTGGCTATTGCGACGTGATGGTGACTTCGCTGGACGAGGCGCTGCGGATTCTGAAAAACGCGGTGCGCAAAGGCGAAGCGACTTCGGTGGGGTTGGTGGGCAATTGCGCGGACTTGATTCCGGAACTGGCGAAGCGCGGCGTGGTGCCGGACTTGCTGACGGACCAGACGAGCGCGCACGATCCCATCGGCGGATATGTGCCGAATGGGATGACGCTGGAAGCAGCGTTGGAGCTGCGGAAAAAGAGTCCCGAGGAATACAAGAAGCGGGCAATGGCGGCGATGGCGGCGCACGTCCAGGGGATGCTGGATTTGCAGAAGCTGGGAGCAGTGACGTTCGATTACGGGAACAACATTCGAACGTTCGCGTTTCAGCAGGGCGTGAAGAACGCGTACGACTTTCCGGGATTTGTGCCGGCGTACATCCGGCCGCTATTTTGCGAGGGCAAAGGGCCGTTCCGGTGGGCCGCGCTTTCGGGAGAGGCTTCGGACATCGCGCGGACGGATCAACTGGTGCTGGAAATGTTTCCAAAGGACGAGCACCTGAATCGCTGGATCAAGCTGGCGCAGAAGCGCGTGAAATTTCAAGGGTTGCCATCGCGCATTTGCTGGCTGGGATATGGCGAGCGCGACAAGTTTGGGCTGGCGCTGAATGAGTTGGTGGCGAAGGGCGAACTAAAAGCTCCAGTGGTGATGGGGCGGGACCATCTGGATTGCGGGTCGGTGGCGTCGCCGTACCGAGAGACGGAATCGATGCGGGATGGTTCGGATGCGATTGCGGATTGGCCGCTGCTGAATGCGCTGATCAATACGGCGAGCGGGGCGTCGTGGGTGTCCATTCATAATGGCGGGGGCGTGGGGATCGGCTATTCGCAGCATTCGGGACAAGTGACCGTGGCGGATGGAACGAAAGAAATGGCCAAGCGCATTGAACGCGTGCTGACGAATGATCCCGGGATGGGCGTGGTGCGACACGTGGATGCTGGATATCCCGAAGCGATTGCGTTCGCCAAGAAAAGCGGCGTTAAA
>DASQYT010000443.1:0-3530 GCA_035639075.1 Candidatus Elarobacter sp. | reverse complement strand
TTCTGGTCTTAGACTTGGATTACCGAGGCTAACAAGGATTGGGCTGGCGGAACTGTCCACGGAAACCGCCTGGGCGATATCCTGCGGATTGGGACGGGAAAAGCCACGGCTGTAGACCAAGCGCAGGTTGGTGTCCTTCTTCAGCGCAAATCGCAGAGAAGCGCTCGGCAACACCTTTACGTAAGAACCGTTGAACTTGGTGTTACCACTGAAAACGGGGTTGCCAGTGACCGGATCAGTAGTAAACACGGGGGTAGCAGTGTCGAGATTGGTGCCCTCGAAGCGAACACCGGCGACCAGGCGGATTTTGTTGAAATCAACGGTGTCCATCACGTAGCCGGCGCTGACCTTCTCGATGAAGTCGAACTGGCTGGAGGTGTCCGGCGTCAGGGTGTAATTGCCGGGATTGGCGGCGAGATCTGCGGTGAAGGCGTTATAGATATCGAAAAAGTTGGGGTTGGGCCCCAATTTGTAAGCGCCGTCATAATAATTGTTATTCGTTAGACTGTTGGGGAATTGCGACAACAGGAGTGGGGTTCCTGTCCCGCTGGGAAAATAGTTGTCTGTGAATGTGTTAGCGAACTTGTGGGCATTGCGGAATTTGCCGCCGATTTCGATCGTGGATAGGTGGGATCCCAAATGATAGCGCTTGGCGGCTGCGCCGGAGCCCTGGAGATTCAACTGAGCCGTTAGCCCATGGTTTGTCTGCATGCGGTGCAAGGGGAAATTGCTCTGGTTGGTGTAGGCCTCCGTGAAGCAGGGGGGAGTCCACTGGGGGAGATACAGGCTCTTCGTGTTGGCCAGATCATACTGGCACGAGCTTGTTGCCAGACCATCGGCGTTAAAAGATGCGGTGCGGTCACCAACGCCCCCGACCTGGCGGGAACGAGAGGCAGAAATGTCCCAGGTGTACCAGGTGGTCGTCAGCACATGCTTTCCGCCAAGCAGGAGGCTCCCGATGCCATAATCGGGCCGCCGGATCTGATCGTTGAAACTGGGTGGTCCACCGTTATTGTACAGGTTGTCGTTGATCGAGTAGACCCAGCGGTCGCCATAATTCTTGAAGTCGGAGTAAAGGCCACGGACGTAAATAGTCGATCCGTCTGACGGCTTGTAGTCGGCACTTCCCGCCAGCCCCCAGCGGCTGCGGTAATAGCGGTACTCACGAATATCCATGGAATCGAAGATTCGAACCTGTTGTCCTCCAACTGTTGCTAGGTCCGGGACGGGTTCGAGGTCGTCAATGCCGCGGCCGTTCCAATCATAAGTGCCGCCAATCAGCGCGCCGAACCGCTTGTTGGCTCCAAAACGCTGGCCGACCGTGGCAGCGGTTTCGACGAGACCACGGCCATTGACGATAGGCGTGTATCCTCCCATCCCGCTGACGGAGATAGTGGGCCGTTCGCCAGCTGTCTTAGTGACGAGGTTCACGGAGCCGCCGATTCCGTCCGCGTCCATGTTGGCCTGGAGGGTCTTGTTGATTTCCACGGACTCGACGATGTCGGCGGGAATGGCATCCAGCTTGATTTGGCGAACGCCGGATTCGGGCGAAGGGGTATTGACGCCGTCGATGGTGACGTTGGCAAGGCGCGGCTCGGTTCCGCGAATCTGCACATATTTACCTTCGCCTTCGTCCCGTTCAATGGTCACACTGGGCAATCGGCCGAGGGCATCAGCCATGTTGGCGTTGGGCAAACTGCGAATCACTTCCGAGGGAAGCACCTGGACGATGTTATCCGCGGTGCGCTCGCGGTTGACGGCCTCGGCTTCGCCGGAGGCACGCTCCGCGGTGACCAAAACTTCAAGGTTCTGCGACTCCACGCCGAGTTTTGCCTCGATGTTCGCGGCCTGGCCGGCAGTGACATTCACCGTTTGCGTGAAGGCCTCGAACCCAACGTAGGTGACCGTGACGGTGTAGCTTCCCGGCTCAAGGTCATTTATGAAGAACTGACCGCGAGCGTCGGAAACGACGCTCACACCCTTGGGCTGCACCGTAACCTGAGCGCCAACCAGCGCGCCACCCGAACTATCGGTAACGTGTCCGGCGATCGCACCCTTCCCCGACTGCGCTTGGCCGGCTGGAATTAGCCATAGGGAGCAAACGAAGAAAAATAGGAAACCGCAGAAACTTCGCATGGCGACTCCTTCAACTTTGGATTGAAATGAACACACGGTCATGGGCAAACCTCGGCAAAGTTCATCTCCGCCAGGGGATTCCAGCGATCAGATTTTCAAGCACACCCCGAAAGCGCGGCGAAAGGAGTAAACGTCAGATTTATGACGGCGAAATGAAAGCGAGATGAGAAAGACATAACAAAGAATGACTACTGCATCGCAGTCTACGCCTGCCCTGGAGCAGAGGCAATGCCGTTATTCAGAATTACTCTTGAGCCGCTTTTCCGGGTTGGAGATAGAAATGAATCGCGGGAGTAAAGATGAGCGAGAGGACCATGGAGCTCAAAATGCCGCCAACAACAGTGATGGCGAGCGGCTTGAGCATCTGGGAGCCCTTCCCGATCGCAAAAGCCAGCGGGAGCATGCCGGCGACGGTGGCGAGAGCGGTCATGGCAATGGGACGAAGACGGCGGCGGCCAGCCTGAATCATGGAGTCTTTCGCTGAAAAGCCGAGGGCGCGGAAGCGGTGCTCGGCGTCCAGAAGGAGAATGCCGTTTTTTGCCACGATGCCGATGACCATGATCATGCCCATGAAGGACGCGACGTTAAACGTCGTACGAGTGACGAGAAGTGCGAGCAAGCCGCCAAAGGTCGAGAGCAAGGCGGAAGCCAGAATCGCGGTAGGCGCGGAGAACGTGCGGAATTCAAATAAGAGCACAGCGAATAGCAAAACCAGCGCCAGCAGGAGCACCATTAAGAGGTCGCGGAAAGATTTCATCTGCTCGGCATAAGTGCCACCGTATTCCACGCGGATGGAAGACGGAAGATGGAGATCGTTGACAGCTTTCTTGACGGAAGCGATGCCCGAACCAAGGTCCACGCCTTCGAAGCGCCCCGTAACTTCCACAAGCCGCTGAAGATTCTCGCGGCGGATTTCCGTCTGGCCGGGGTCCGAACTGACCGTTGCAAGGGAGCCGAGAGTCGCGGTGCGACCGGTGGCGCTGGTGAGGAGAGTGCTGCTCATACGATCTAAAGTCGAGCGGACTTGTTCCGGAAATCGAACGCGGATGGTGTAAGCGCGATCGTTTACTACGACGGGCGTGGCGGCCGGCTCGCCTTCCAGAATGGCAGAAGCATCCACAGCAACCTCTTCGGGAGTGAAGCCCGCACGCGCAGCCACAGCAGGATTGATTTGAAACGTGGTTGCAGGTCCGCTGATGGTGTTCTCGATGCCGTCAAGCACATCGACAACGCCGTGAACCTTCTGAATGGCCTCAGCAACGCGCGGCGCAGTGTTCGCGAGGAGCTTGGGATCCTGCGAGAACAATTTGATGACGATGGGTTCCGGCTGACTGGTGAGGTCGCCGATCATGTCCTGCAGGACCTGGACGAATTCCACCTTGGCGGCAGGCTCC
>DASQYT010000442.1:0-4728 GCA_035639075.1 Candidatus Elarobacter sp. | reverse complement strand
CCGCTGGGAATGCAAAGAGAATCGAGAGCAGAACTGCAAGCAGAACAGCTGAGCCGCACAACAAGAATGGGGGTGTGCTTCTGTGGGGTAAGCTTCCGCCGCGTCCATGGCAGATTCGCAACCTCGGAATCAGATTCGCGGGGGTGTGCGCAAAAGTTATAGGTAGGAATTGATGATTTCTTCTTTTTCCTTCATAATCTGAATGCTTGTAAAACATTCAGAAAGAGAGGAAATATATGTCCACTGCCCTCGAACGGCTCGAGCGAAGGAGAAACGCCTTGTACCAACGACTACAGGCCCTCGGAGACTTCCGCCCCGGAACGATCTCGGTGAATTTCCGGAAATGCGGTAAGAAGCGATGCGCCTGTGCCCGGCCCACACATCCCGGGCACGGCCCCCAGTACCTGTGGAACACGACCAGTGGTGGACAGAGCCGGGCGCAGAATCTGCGCCTGGGGCCGGAATTAGAGAAGGCCCGTCGAGAGGTGGAAAATCACCGGGTCTTTCTCCGACTGGGCCGAGAATTGGTCGACGTGAATGAAAAGATCTGTCGACTGCGCCTGGCAGCCCCGATCCAAGATGAAAAGGAACTGGAGGCGCTTAAAAAAAAATTGCAGCAGCAGTTTCTAAGGAGGCGGCGCAGGAGATAAATCAATTGATTGAGCGGGTGTTCCAGGAGATCGGACAAAGAGGGCATGTCGACTTGGAGGCGACTGAGATGACCATTCGCGCCGCCTCGCACCGCATCGGCGGTCGTTTACTGGAAAAATTGCTCAATGCCGACGGCGGGAGATACCAAGGCTCCGGCCTTCCTTGTGGTCAAGGTCATACAGCGCGCTTTGTCGAATTCCGGAAGAAGCAATTGCTCACCGTGCTCGCTCCCGTGGAGGTCCATCGGGCCTATTACCACTGTGAAGCGTGCGGAGCCGGAGTCATCCCCAAGGATCGGGAATTGGACATTGTGTATACCAGTTTTAGTCCGGGGGTGCGTCGTATGATGGGTCAGGTGGGAGGAAAAGAGGCTTTTGATAATGGGCGGAAAGATTTGGAAGTGCTTGCCGGCCTGCAGGTTAAAACCAAAGCCGTGGAGCGCGTATCCGAGGCCCTCGGCGAACAGATCGAGCAACAAAATCAGCAGGAACAAAAACAAATCCTCTCGGGCAAGGTCGTCTGTTTGGGAGACCAGGCGCAGATTCCCAATCTGTATGTGGCTATCGATGGCAGTGGAGTGCCGGTCGTGGCGCGGGAAACCGAAGGACGCCAAGGAAAAGACCCCACGGGCAAGGCCAAGACGCGAGAGGCCAAACTCGGCTGTGTGTTCACCCAGACGACGGTGGACGAGGAGGGATATGCGGTACGAGATGAGGAATCCACGACCTATGTGGGGGCCATCGAGGAGGCCGAGTTCTTTGGCCGCCGCATTTATGCCGAGGCGGTCCGGCGCGGTCTGCTGCGTGCGCGGCGGGTCATCGTGCTGGGAGACGGAGCCAAATGGATATGGGGCATCGTCGAGGAACACTTTCTGGGAGCGCTTGAAATTGTGGATCTCTATCATGCGCGAGAGCATCTGGAGAAGTCCGCCAGGCTGTTGTATGGGGCCAAAGGCGCGGCCTGCCAGGCCTGGATTTCGGCTCGGCGCGATGAACTGGATGAGGGAAAGGTCGAGGCGATCATCGCCGCCATGAACCGACGCCGAGTGCGGGATTCCGAGGCTCAGGAAGAACTCGAAAAAGAGAGGGGCTACTTTCGCGGCAACGCGGAAAGGATGCGCTATGCAAAATTCCGCAGCCAGGGTTTATTCGTGGGATCCGGCGTGGTGGAGGCCGGCTGCAAGATCATCTTCGGCCAGCGCCTAAAGTTGTCCGGCATGCATTGGACCGTCCGGGGCGCGAATGCCATCATCGCACTGAGGTGCTGTCAACTCAGTGGTCGCTGGGAAGAGTTTTGGGAATCCCGAGCGGCGAGCTGATTTCCCTACCCACAAATTTGGCGTACGCCCCAATCTCGAATCCGCATTGACCTCGTCCCCGTACAGATGGTAATCATGTAGGGCTGGCCGAGTCCTCTAGATTCGTGGCAAAGTGCGGCCTCACGCAGGGGCGGATAAAGGCTGGGCGGCATTCCCCGGATCCCGGATCCCGGCTTCGTCGTGGTCAACGCGCAGCACGAATTTGGCATCTCACCCCCAAAGTGCGCTGGCGCCACGGGCTCCCCCCGTTCGCGCAGGCAAGTTGGCTCCGGCACGGCCGGGGTCGTCAGAAAAGATGAAGGAGTCGAAATGAAGCGGTCTTGGGCAGCATTGGCTGCCGCTCAGGTGGCGATTTTTGCGGTAGCCGGCTGCAACGATTACGGCAACACGTTTCAGAACAATACGGGTGCCGCGTTGGCGTTTCTGTCCCCTTCGCAAATCAGCGCCGGCAACGCTGATTTTACGCTCACTCTCCAAGGCTCCGGCTTCGTTCTAAAGACAGTTGTGCAATGGAATGGCAAGCCTCTTGCCACGAAGGTCCCAACCGACAGTACGGGAGCCGCTCTCGGGAACACCGTCACCGCCACCGTCCCCGCGGCGCTCGTGGCAAAGCCCGGCGTGGCCACCATCATCACTCTCAATCCCGCCTCCGGCGCCGGAAATAACGGTCTCTCCAATCCCATCGCCTTCATCATCAATCCGCCGCGGAATCCGCTACCGAGCCTCACGACCATCAGTCCGAACACCTCTCCCGCCAGCACTTCGCCATCCGACACGCTCAGCATCACATTGACGGGTACGAACTTCCTCGCGAACCCAGATCCGGCGCAAGCCTCCCAGGTGAATTGGAGTATGGGCGGTACCCAAACTAAATTGGCTGTCGCGAGCATCACTTCGACACAAATTCAAGCGACCGTTATGGGAAACACGTTCGCGAACGCAGGCTCAACTAGCGCGACGGCCAGCGTGACTGTCTTTAATCCGCCGTCTCCTCCGCCGGCGGGATGCATCACATCGTGCAATGGCGGCGGTGGTGGCGGCTCGAGTGCTCCCCTGACCTTTACGATTTGTGCCGCCGGACAATCCTCTTGCGCGCCGGCTGCGGCGGCAAAAGGCGCTGCTGCGGCAACGGAAACGGTTGCCGAAGAAACGCCGGCGCTGAGTCTCGACGGGCGTTTTGTTGCCTACACCGCGGTACAGAACCGTCGCGCCCAGGTCTTTCTGCGGGATACCTGCGAAGGCGCGGCGGCCGGTTGCCAATCGCATACAACTCTTCTCTCGGCGGCAGCCGATGGCACTCCGGCAAATGAAGAAAGCCACACGCCTTCGATGAGCTCCGATGGACGCTACGTGGCCTTCAGCTCGGCAGCGACGAATCTTGTGGAAAATGCGCCGCCCGGTCGCCAGGTTTATTTGCTCGATACTTGTGCTGGGGCCGGAGATTCCTGCAAGCCTTCTACACATTTAATCTCCACCGATGCGAACGGAGCATTGGTCGGGACGGAAAGCGTTCTGCCTTCCGTCAGCTCTTCGGGACGCTTCGTCGCGTTTCTGGCGATCACACCTAGCCATTCCTCGAATCAGGTTTCCTCTCCGTTGAAGACTCCCGCGAGCGGCACCAATAGCGGCTACCGCCAGGTGTTCATCCGCGATACCTGTCTCGGGGCGACGAACTGCACGCCGAAGACGACCCGGATTTCGCTTCAGCCGGGTGATGGGACGGGCTCCGGCGAAAAGCCCGCCGCTCCGGCTTTGAGCAGTAATGCCGGGCACGTCGCCATCGCGGGCGGAAACGCCGCCACTCTCTTCACCCGTTCGGTTGCCGTTGATGATCGCGTCTTCCTGGCCATCGCGAACCAGCAGCATTAAACTTTACTCTTGAGTTCAGAAGTGTGCGCACCGGTAATTCCGTCGCAAACTGAACGCTAACGTGAACGCACCTTCGCTCGGCACAACGAACACCGGCAAAACCATCCTGGTCACAGGAGCAGGAGGTTCGATTGGGTCCGCTCTTGTGCAATCTCGCGCTGCCGGCAACCCTCGCTTCCTGATTCTCCTCGACCATTCCGAACAGAATCTCCACGAAATCAATAGGCAGCTTCCGGCGGCGGGCAAATCCGCTTACGCAGCCATTCTCGGAGATATTCTGGACGGCCCGTTGCTGACGGAGATTTTTGACCGCTATCGCCCGCAGACGATTTATCACGCCGCCGCCTTCAAGCATGTCCCACTGATGGAATCGCATCCATCGCGGCGGTTCGCAACAATGCCCTCGGCACCTGGGAATTGGCCAGGACCGCGGCCCGCTTCGGAGCGGGGCGCCTGCTCATGATTTCCACCGACAAGGCAGTCAATCCGCGCAGCGTGATGGGAGCGTCCAAGCGGGTTGCCGAACTGGCGCTGCTGCGCGTGAGCGATTCGAAAGCAGGCATTACAAGCACAAAGATGAACGCGGTGCGGCTCGGAAATGTCCTGGGTTCGCACGGAAGTGTTGGCCCGCTGTTTCAGCAGCAAATTCAGCGAGGCGGGCCCGTGACCCTGACGCACGCCGAGGCCAGCAGATATTTCCTGATGCTGAGCGAAACCGTCGAGCTGATCATGGCTGCTGCGGCCTTGGACGATTCCGGAAGCATTTTCATTCCCAAGATGTGCGAACCCGTCAAAATTCTGGATTTCGCCACGCGCATGATTCGCAAAGCCGGTCTCGAGACTCCCAGGGATATCGAGATCGTCCTTACAGGGTTGCGCCCGGGTGACAA
>DASQYT010000441.1:0-6812 GCA_035639075.1 Candidatus Elarobacter sp. | reverse complement strand
GGCTTTGTCGGAAATGTTCTCTGCGCCTTGGCGTCTTCGAATGCCAAAATCTGTCTCGAGAGTATCGTATTTGGCCTTGGGAATCGAACCCGCCAACGCTGCCTCGCTTTCCGCGCGCGAAACGACAACGGTGAGGATTTTCTTGCACTCTTTGGGCGTGTGATGCTAAAATGCATCACATGAAGAAGGCTACCGTCCGCGATCTTCGTTATCGATTTTCCGTTGTCGAAGACCTTCTCCGCGATGGCGAGGAAATCCACATCACCAAACGCAAACGCGTCATTGCACGGCTCCTTCCCCCGAAGCCTGCCAAGCGGGTCCGCCGGCCCGATTTCCTTGCGCGCATGAAGAAAATCTTCGGTAAAAAGCGCATGAAGATTTCCGGCGCCGAAATCATCGCTCTGGACCGCGAGGAACGCTTCTGACTTCCTGCGTCGACGCCAGCTTCTTGTTCTCCCTCTACGTCCTTGACGTGAATTCTGCCGCGGCTTCTGCCAAGGTGAGGCGGGCGGTCCTGCCTCTGCTCCTTACCGACGTAGGGAGAATCGAGATCCTGAACGCCGTCGGATTGCGGCTTTTCAGAAAAGAACTGCTGCCCTCCGCGGCGGCGAAGGTCTATGATTTGTTTCGCGAAGACGTCGAGCATGGCGTGGTGCAGATCGTCCCGCTTCCCGCCGCTGCTTACCAGTTAGCGGAGGGGATCGCTCGAAAGTACACACCTCATTTGGGCACGCGCACGCTTGACGTGCTGCATGTTGCCGGCGCACTCGCTCTCAAAGCCCGTGCCTTCTACACCTTCGATAACAAGCAAGCCAAGCTCGCGTTCACCCTCGGCCTGCGCATTCTTTAGTTCTCAAACGGCTGTGCAGACAAAAAGGATGCACATCCAAGAATGGCTGTGCCACGAGAGCTGACCTACGCTGCGCGCGGTTAAAGGTGCGGATCCGAGGACCCGCTGGTGTTGAGAGTTGGCACGACTAAAGCCGCGCGTTGGCCCTATTTTCGAGCGGGTTCTGAACGGAGGCGGGCTATGACTAGGCGGATCTCCTCGTAGGGGATTTCTGGTGGGAGGGCTTCCTTGAGCGGTTTGAGGCGTTCCATCCCGAGCCCGTGGCAGGCGGCGGCGATTTGGCTGTATCGTGCTGCGGGCAGCCAGGCGGGCTGAAACTCGACATCGCCTCTTTCGATCAACTTCGCGACCATTTCTATGACCGCCGGCACGCGCCGCCCACGGATTTGCGCGATTTCCTCAAAAGTGCGGCCCTCCTCGATCAGCCGCCGGGTTTCTTTTGCAGGCGATGATGCTTCCTGTCTTCCTTGGTTGCTCGCGCGACCGCCTTCACGGAAGCGGCGCAGGGCCTCTAGGATTTCTTTGCCGTACATTTCGACTTTTTTGTCGCCGAAGCCGGGCACGCGGCGGAGTTTCAGCAAGCTCGATGGATTTGCCGCGCACAGATCAATTAGAGCGCAATCGTGGAGGACGACGAAGGCTGCGACACCCTTTTCCCTGGCTGTGATTCGCCGCCACTCGCGGAGGTACTCCTTCAGTTCCATGTCGACGGAAGCCGGTTCAGAAGTCGTTGCCGCGCGAGGCGCGGACGAGCGGGTGGTCTGCGGCTTGAGATCGGCGCCCCGTTTACTTCGCGGTGATTGCCTCTCGATTTCCAGCCAGTCCGGTGTGGTTGCGCAGGCATCGCAATTGCCGCAGGAGTCCCACTTGGGGGATTCGCCGAAGTGGCTGCATATGTGGTGCTGGCGGCACTCAGTGGATTGCACGAAGTGCTCGACTTCGTGGTAGCGCAGCCAAGCGCGTTCCTTTTCGCCCGGATCCTCGATCTTTCCGATAAAAAAGGCGTGCAAGCCGGTGTCTTTCCTTTGCCAAAACAGAAAGCAATCGGCAGGGAGGCCGTCGCGGCCAGCGCGGCCCGCTTCCTGGTAATACTGTTCGAGGCTCTTGGGGAGCGAAAGATGAATCACGGCGCGCACGGCGGCTTTGTTGATGCCGAGGCCGAAGGCCATGGTGCCCACCATGATGCGCACTTCATCGGCCATCCATTTTTCCTGGTTCTCGCGTCGCGCCGCGCTCTCCATTTGGCCGTGATAGCCGATCGCGCCGATCCCGTTTTCTTCAAGAAAGTCGACGGTGTCTCCCACGCGGGCGACTGTTGGGGCGTATACGATGATGCTTCCGTCCGAGACTTGCGTGACGGCGCGGAGCAGCAGCTCGTTTTGCGCTCTTGCGTCACACTGGCGAACAATGTAACGCAGGTTGGGACGGCGAAAGCTGGCGATGTGTCTGTAAGGATCGCGCAGGCGGAGCTGCTCGATGATGTCGTGGCGAACGCGTTGGGTGGCGCTGGCGGTGAAGGCGGCGATGGGACGGTCGGGGAAGAGTTCGCGGAGGCGGCTAAGCTGCCGATATTCGGGGCGGAAGTCATGGCCCCATTCGGAGATGCAATGTGCTTCGTCGATGGCGAAAAATGAGACCGGGACACGTCCTAGCCAGGCCGGAGTGCCGTCGAGAGCGATGCGCTCCGGTGAGAGATAGAGAAGGCGGTAGTGGCCCTGGCTGGCACGGCTAAGGATGAGGCGGCGCTGGTCACTCGAAAGAGAACTATTGAGAAAACCGGCCCGGATGCCCATCTGCTCGAGTTGCGCAACCTGGTCTTGCATCAGGGCGATTAGGGGCGAGACGACTACAGCGGTGCGCTGGGTGTCGAGCACGGCGGGCAATTGATAGCAGAGCGACTTGCCGCCCCCGGTGGGCATGACGACGCAAGCGTCACGGCCTGCGGCGATGCTTCGGACGATGTTTTCTTGGCCGGGGCGAAAGGATTCATAGCCCCAGTAGCGGTGCAGGGTCTCAGAAAGCCGCAACGCTGTCTGCTTTGGGAGGTCTTGTTCGGGAACTGGTAATGCCAAAGTCGCCATGGTTCTCGTTCCTTCCTGAAATTATCCAGCGCTCGGGATGCAAAGAGCGCGAGCCGAGCGGTTTGCAGTATTCGCTTTTATTTCGCCCACTGTCAAGCACAAATCTGGCAACGAGAAAAATTGGAAGATGCTGACCGGAGTCACGCAGCTGAGGACTTTGCGGCGGCTTGGTGGGCCAGGCTGCCGGGCGAGAGGCGACGCCTGGACCTGGACGCGCGCGGAAAAAAATCCGCGAGGATGGGGCGTTCGGCGAGCAGGCGGATGAACTCCTGAACGTAAACGGGCGAGTGATTGTCGCGCAACTGGGCGACGGACCACTGCCAGCGATAGCCCGGCGGCTGCAGCGGCACGCCAATCAAGGAACCCGAAGCAATCTGCGGACCGACAGCCCAACGGGGAAGCGCGGCAATTCCGAGTCCCCCGATAACCATCTCGAGAATCACTTCATTCAACAGCACTTCCTGAATTTTCCGCGGTTGAATTCCCGCAGGCTCAAGAATTTTCGTCAAGAGCGTGCTGTCCGATTTCGGCGGGTACAGCAGAATGTTTTCGGCGACAAAGTCCTGAGGGGCGGCACATTTCTTGGCGGCGAGCGGATGCTTCGGAGGAACAACGATTACCACGTCATCCTCGAAAAGAGGAGTGTAGTGAATCTTGCGGTTTCGGATGGGTTCGCAAACGAGCGCCAGATCCAGCTTGCCTTCGAGAAGAGCTTCGAAAGGGTTATTCGTCGCCTCAATGACCAGTTGTACCTCCACGCCAGGAAATTTCTTCTGAAAAAGAAGCAAGCGGGGCGGAAACCAGTGATAGGCGGTGTGGCACTGCGTGGAAATGCGGAGCAACCCCGTGGGGCCTTTTGCGTTCTTGGCAGAGTCGCCGTTTTTCTGAATGTCCGATTCCGCGCGATCGAGCTCCGTAAGCACGGCGCGAGCCGTCTGCAGGAGGCGGTCACCGGCTGAGGTCAGAATCATACGGCCATTCTTGCGTTCGAAGAGCGGGGCACAGAGCTGCTCTTCGGCATCGCGAAGCTGATGGCTCAAGGCAGACTGCGTGAGATGAAGGCGATTGCCCGCGCGAGTGACGCTGCCGGTTTCCGCCACGGCTGCAACCAGCTTCAAATGCCGGATCTCAAGATGCATGGGCCCTCCGCAATCGGGGACATGAATAATGCTCATTTAGATGATGAAATCATGCCATTCGGTTCATTTCGTTAAGCACTCTAAACTGGAATTGTTTCGAAACACGCCCGGTTCTTGAAGCCAAATTGGAGGCGACAAGGACTAAGCGTGACACTGGACGGATTCGCGCGAATGGTCATATGGTGCAGCGTTTCGAATTTGAATTGCTAAGCCGGATAGATTCGATTCTGCGCGCGTCCTAAAGTTGGTTCGAAATCGCCAGAATGGGTCAGTGCCCGTTGCTGCTGGTTCGGTGAGAGCGCGACTTGGACACAACGATGAAGCGCGGATTGATACTGGTCTTCCTCTTGTTGGCGCCACTGCAGGCGCTGGCCCAGCGCCGAATTGTGACTGTGCCATTTCGTTCCGTGGACTCGTTTATTTTGGTGGACGCAAAGATAGACGGCACGCCCGTCCGGCTGCTGGTGGACACCGGAGCGAACAAGACCATCCTCAACGCGAAATCGTTCTGCAAGACGGAAATGAACGTGACAAGGCCCGTGAATCGGGGAGCGGGAATCGTTGGGAATGCTTTGCGCTTGAGAGTCGATCTGGAAATCGCGCATGAGTTTATGTTTTCGCAGCGGGTGTCGGTAATGAACTTGGAAGAGCTATCGAGGCGGTTTGGAATCCAGTTCGACGGTTTGCTTGGCCAAGACATCCTGAATCAATTCCGTTCCGTGCGTATTGACTACAAAAGGTCTGTGATCGAGCTGGAGCTGTAGAGCGGTGATCCCGTGATCCGATAAGTTGCCGCGTCCATCCCCAGGTGCCATAATTTGATTTCAAGCTGCAGGATCGCGATTCGCAACGTTTTTTGTTGCGAAACACGGTCCACGGTTTCTGAGGGGGTTTTATGGGATTGCGCGATAGCTGGATTGAAAAACGCGAAGCAGCAGTGGCCGCAGCGAACAGCAACGGTAATGGCACGGGTGCGTCCCCCAAGCGCAACGTCTCGCAGATGCATTTTGCGCGGCAGGGCGTAATCACGGAAGAGATGGAGTACGTTGCGAAGCGCGAAAAGCTGGAAGCGGAGCTGATTCGCAGCGAAGTCGCGCGCGGCCGGATGATTATTCCCGCGAACGTGAATCACCGCAACCTGGAACCGATGGCCATCGGCATCGCGAGCAAATGCAAGATCAACGCAAATATCGGCAATTCTGCGACGAGCTCGAACATCGATGAAGAGCTAAAAAAACTTCACCACGCGGTGCATTATGGCGCAGACACGGTGATGGACCTTTCTACGGGCGGCGATATTCCGGTGATCCGCAAGGCGATTATTGAAGCGTCGCCGGTGCCGGTGGGAACCGTGCCGGTGTATGAAGCGATTTCGCGCGTGCGGCGGCCGGAGGACTTGACGATTGGGCTGATGCTGGAAGTGATTGAAGAGCAGGCCGAACAGGGCGTCGATTACATGACGATTCACGCCGGCGTGCTCCGCGAGCATGTGCCGTTCGTACGCAAGCGGATTACCGGGATCGTGAGCCGCGGCGGTTCGCTGATGGCGCACTGGATGGAGCATCACAAGAAGCAAAATTTTCTGTACGAAAATATCGAGGACGTTTGCAAGATTTTCAAGAAGCATGACGTGAGTTTTTCGTTTGGCGATGGGCTGCGGCCGGGATGCATTGCGGACGCGAGTGACGAAGCGCAGTTCGCGGAATTGAAAGTGCTCGGCGAGCTGACGAAAAAGGCATGGGAGCACGACGTGCAGGTGATGATCGAAGGTCCCGGGCATGTTCCGATGGACAAGATCAAGGAGCAAGTAGACAAAGAGATGGAATGGTGCCACGAAGCGCCGTTCTACACGCTGGGCCCGCTGGTAATTGATATCGCGCCGGGATACGACCACATCACCAGCGCGATTGGCGCAGCGATGATCGGCTGGCACGGGGCTTCGATGCTGTGTTACGTGACGCCGAAAGAGCACCTCGGATTGCCGAATCCGGAGGATGTGAAGCAGGGCGTGATTGCATACAAGATTGCGGCGCACGCGGCGGACGTGGCCCGGCACCGGCCGGGCGCGCGCGACCGCGACGATGCTCTGAGCTATGCGCGTTTCCTGTTTGATTGGAACAAACAGTTCGAGCTATCGCTCGATCCTCCGACTGCGAAAGCCATGCACGACGAAAACCTTCCCGATGATTTTTACAAAGAGGCGAAGTTCTGCTCGATGTGCGGACCGAAATTCTGCTCGATGAACATTACACAAATGGCGGACGCCGAAGGCGGCCACGACCAAACCGAGCGCAAACAAAAATTCGTCGAACTGCTAGCGAAGGTGCAAAACGTCTAAAGGAAGTGGCGGTGATCAACGATGGGAATGTTCGACGTGAAAGTGAAATTAGCGAACCTGGCTGCTCCCGGTCGGACGGAGGAACTCTCTTTATTGGTGGACACCGGCGCCACTTTGTCGTGGATACCTCGAGAAATCCTTCAGAAGCTTGGCGTAACAGCTTTCTCAAGGCTCCCATTCTCTTTAGCGGATGGTCGCGTGCTGGAACGCGACACTACGGCAGTGCTATTGACCATTGATGGAAGAAAAGCTCCTGTATCCGTTGCTTTTGGGGAGCCTGGGGAAGAAGCAGTCCTTGGAGCGACAGCTCTCGAAATTCTGGGCTTTATGGTAGACCCAATCGCAAAGAAGCTGATTGCGCGCAACCTGCTCGCCCTCTGAAATGCATCTGGATTCGAAGGATT
>DASQYT010000440.1:0-4922 GCA_035639075.1 Candidatus Elarobacter sp. | reverse complement strand
GGATTCGTCTTCGCCAAGATCCTCAAAGCGGCGGCCCGCCCGGATGGTGTCAATGTGCCGCTGGGCAAGAACGGCGCGTAGCCAGGTTTTCAGCGTGCTGCGGCCATGGAAGTAGCGGAAGAGCGAACGCTCCGAGCCTTTGCCATCCGCTAAACCGTACAACTCCGAAAAAAGCGAATCCGCGAGATCGCAGGCTTCGGCGGAACCTGCGCTGCAACGAAGAATCGCGGCAGCGGCAGAGCGCAGGTAAGCGCGATAGGTGGCGAAAAAATGTTCCCAGGCGGACTCGTTGCCATCGGCGCACGCAGTGGTCAGGGCGAGATCTTCAAGATGCAAAGCGCTCAGGTATTCCTGGAGCTTTTGCGGCGTTACCGTTCCTGCGGACAACGCTTTCTTTGTGCTGCGCTCGAGCACGGCAGCGAATCGTTCGCGCAAGATTTCCCAGCGGCCAGCCTGTGATTGAGCGTACAACCACTCCAGTAGAGAGGTTTGGCCATCGAACGGGCGCGAGAGATCCACGCACTGATTCTCATTGCCGCGCTTTGGGAGATCCTCAATCATTGACCTGCCGGGCTAGACGGGTAAAGCCCTGATGGACGCACACTGGCACGGGGGCTACCTTTCATCCTAGAGCATAAGCCCAGCGGCTGGAAAGTAGTGTTCAAAACTGAAACAACCCAGGTGGGAATTGCGGTATCCTATCAAGTGTTGCGTCCCCAGACTCGCAACTGATAGTGCCTCGCCGGGTTGAAATAAGGTGCGCGATGATGCGTTCGCAGGAGCATTAGCGACTTCGCGACGCTAGTACGAAAGTCCTATTCGGACAGCCTCAGCCTCGTCGGTACTGTGGTACTGCTAAAGCGCATTCTCTACGCTGCAAATGGACTTGGGATCGCCTGAAAGCCCAAGACATTCCACTTTGCAGACCGGAAATTTCACGAGGCGGCACGCGAATGACAACCATGCTTGCAGATCCACCACGTAAGACGACGATGGGCGTCGGTTTTGAAGCAAACCGCGGCCGTTCCGGCGATCCCCAGGCGTGGAAAAAGGCCATCGGCACAAAACCGGTTGCGGCACGCCTTGCTCTGCTGCCTGATTCGAAACCGCGATGGGACCGCATCGGACTAAGCGCGGCGGGGCAGCTCGCGATTGTGGGATTCCTGCTCATGCTTCCTCTGCTCTTCCCGGACCAGATGAGAACAGTATTGAATCTTCGGCCAACGGAATTGATGCAGCCGGTTACGTTAATCCCGGTCGCTCCGGAGCCACCGCCACCACCGAAGGTGAAGGCCAAGGTTCCGGAACCAAAACCGGCTCCCGAGCCGGTGAAGCTGAACCCAAAGCAGACACACGTTTTTCTGACGCCAAAAGCGGAGCCCCCCAAGATAAGGACTCTCGAAGCGAAGCCCGTGGAACTCAACCCGGTTTTCGAGCAGGTGAAAATTGAAGGGCCCAAGAATCAGCCGAAGCGTCCGAAAGATGAAGTGAAAGTCGGCAATCTTAGTTCAGGCAGCGCAGCGACGCCAACGGTCGCGGCCCCGTTGAACAAAGTGCAGACCGGCGGTTTTGGCGATCCCAACGGAATCCCCGGCAAGGGTGATCCGAACAAAACAACGAACGTGAATCGTCTTGGCTCGCCGGCATTGCCAGGCGGACCGGGATATGGAAACGGAACAGGCGGCGACAAAGGAATCCGCGGCACGGTCGCAAGCACGGGATTCGGAAATGGCGTCGCGAATCCTCCTCCGAGTAGCCCCAAGCGCGGCGCGCTGCAAACCACCGGGTTCGCGGATCAGACGGTCGCAACCGAAGCGCCGAAGAAGAAGGCCGCAAACAGTGAAAGCCCTACGACGCCTGTTGACATCCTGGACAAACCACGTCCGGAGTACACCGCGGAAGGGCGTAGGCTAAGGATTGAAGGCGACGTCGTTCTCGATATGGTCTTTCTGGCAAACGGCAGTATTCAGGTGAACCGAGTGGTAAGCGGTCTGGGCCATGGTCTCGATGAAGCGGCGACTCGCGCAGCGCAGCAGATTAAATTCAAACCGGCAAAACGTGAAGGCCAGCCAGTGGATTTTCCGGCGCGCGTGCGAATAGAATTCCGCCTGGCATACTGAGGGGAGAGAGAAAATGCGTAAGGCAGCGACATTTTTGTCCATTGTGGTTTTGTGCGAGCTAGGGGCCGCTTCCGCAAAGGCGTCCCCCGGGCCAGCCGATCAGCCGCGGACCATGGACGAAGTCATTGACCGCGTAATCACCAACGAAAACCGGGCCAACCAACAGATCAAGCAGTATTCGCCGCTTGTGGAAACGTACATTCAGAACCTGAAGCCGGACAAGGAACTCGGCTACACGCCCGCCGGCGACAAATATTTCCTGGGGCGCGCCGACTTCTCCAAGGGCGTCGCGCTGGTTTCCTTGACGGACAACAACAGCAAGGGAAAGAAGATTTTCGGCTCCGTCGGCAACTTCTTTTCCTTCGCGATGCAGTTCCTGCCGGACGGCTTCCTGCAGATGATCTTCATCGACACGAATGGCTTCGACAAGCAGCACTACCATTTCGATTACGTACGCCGGGAATTTCTGGGCGAAGTGCGCTGCCTGGTGTTTGATGTCACGCCCGTGGATAAGACTGGTAAGGGCCGGTTCCTTGGGCGCATCTGGGTGGAAGATCAGGACTTCAACATTGTGCGGTTTAATGGCGCCTACGGTGGTGGCGGGCACTCCAGTTGGTATTTCCACTTTGACAGCTGGCGCACCAACGTGCAGCCGGGAATTTGGATGCCGTCGTTCGTGTATAGCGAAGAGAAGGATTTGCACTATTCGCTGGCGAAGAAATTAGACTTCAAAGCGCAGACAAGGCTGTGGGGCTACAACCTGGGCCATGCGAGCCAGGAACAGGAATTAAGCAAGATCCTGGTGGAAACGCCGGTACAGGACGACACCAAGACGGCGAATGACCTTTCCCCGATTCAGGCGCAACGCTCCTGGGACCGCCAAGCGGAAGATAACGTGATCGACCGGCTGGAGCGTATCGGGCTGATCGCGCCGAAGGGCGAAGTCGACAAGGCGCTCGAGACGGTAGTCAACAATCTCGAGGTCACCAACAACATCGACATAGAACCCGATGTGCGCTGCCGAGTGATGACGACAACGACATTGGAATCCTATACCGTGGGACATACCATCGTGTTGAGCCGGGGGTTGATCGACGTGCTTCCCGATGAAGCCAGCCTGGCCACCATCATTGCGCACGAACTTAGCCACGCCATTCTTGGCCATCGTCTCGATTCCAGCCTGGCTTTCTTCGATCAATTGCTGATTGAAGACAAGGAAACCTTCCGCCATTTTGGATTTCAGCGCACACCCGAGGAAGAAGCCGCAGCTAACAAGAAGGCGTCAGAGTTGTTAGCAAACGCGCTGAAGAACCCGCAATTGGCGAAGAGCTGGCAACTGGCGAATGCTTCGCTGTTTTTCCAGGCTCTGGAGGCGCGGCAGAAGGAAATCCCGAACCTAATCAGCGCGCACCTCGGCGATCGCGTGCCGGTCATCGGTGCCCTCAGGGCCTCGATGCCGAGCGGCGATCAGAAGCCAGACCCACAGATGATCACGGCGCTTCCGATTGGCGGACGCGTAAAGCTGGATCCGTGGAACGACAAGCTGGATCTGATCAAGAGCAAGCCGGTAGGGACGGTGGCGGAACGCGAGAAGATGCCGTTCGAAGTGACGCCGTTTATGCCGTACCTGATGCGCTACATGACCGAAGCTGCGAAGCCCATTGCGGCTAGCGCGGCGACGCCGACGGATCCGAAAACCGGGGAAGCGGCGCCCGGCAAACCATAGTTGAAATATTTCAAGTGTTGAAAATTCACGGCCCGGAGAAAATCGCTTCTCCGGGCCGCTTTGTTTTGCTTGGCACTGTTTAATTCTTGCGCGAATTTTTATTTCGATGAAGAGAGCGCTTTCATCAGCTTGTAATTGAAATTCACGCCGTCGTAAAAATCCTGGACGCCGACGCGCTCGTCTTTTCCGTGCTCGCGATTGTCGTTCTTATCAAAAAACATGCAGGAAATACCGTAGGTCGGGATGCCGGCAATGCGCGTGTATTTTCCGTCGGTGGCTCCGGTGGACATGGTCGCGACGAGCGGGACGCCCGGCCAGACAGCGCTCAAAACTTTCTCCATGGCTTGCGTCACTTCCGGGAGCAGCGGCGACGGAGGCACCGGCACGACGGGCACGGCTTTTCCCTCGGGAGTGAGTTGCGCGACGACGCTGATTTTCACCTTTGGGTCGTTTGAAACGCGCTCGAGCGCTTTGCGAACTTCTTCGGGGTCCTCACCGGGAAAAATCCGGCAATTGACGTTGGCGCGAGCGGTTTGCGGGAGAGCGTTTGGGGCATGTCCGCCGGAAAGCATGGTAGCAACGCACGTGGTGTGCAAGAGCGAGTTGTAATAAGGGGCCTCCGAGAGCCGTCGCACGGCGGCGGAATCTGGCGGCCGCTTGGCGATGGCTTTCATGTCCGAGGCGAGCTGGCCGTTCTCCATCGCAGCGTTCCGTTCGAAATAGCTGCGGGTGATTTCATTGACTTCCAAGGGGAACGAAAAGGATTGCAGGCGGGCCAACGCACCGGCTAAGTGATAGATGGCGTTGTCCGGGCTGGGGACCGAGCTATGGCCGCCGGGATTCAGTGATTCGAATTGGAAATCGACATAGACCTTTTCGCTGGCCTGGATTCCCGCGAGCAGCCGTTTATCTTTGTCCTTTTCGAATTCGCCGCCGTCCAGATTGATGCAGTATTCCGCGTCAATCCAGTCGCGATGCTCGCGGAGCAACCAATCCACACCGTTGGAAGAGCCTCCCTCTTCGTCGGCGGTCAGCGCGAGAATCAGATCGCGGTCCGGCAGATACCCTTCCTTTTT
>DASQYT010000439.1:0-7214 GCA_035639075.1 Candidatus Elarobacter sp. | reverse complement strand
TCCTCATTGCGCTAGCTTGGCCGGGACACGCCTTTCACGAGCGAGTGCAGCGATGGTTTGGGCGGAACTCAGCCGCCGGATGGGCAACATGCCCATTTACGCAGGCAGCGTTTGTGCAGATCGTCTCCAATCCCGCATTTTCAGACCGAAGCGCGACCCCGCTTGAAGCCATGGAATCTTTGGCAATCACACTGAAACACCCGCACCACCAGTTTTGGCCGGATGACCTGGGCTTCAACGAGGCGGTAACAGTATTCCGAGCGCGGCTGGTCGGGTACCGCCAAATCAGCGACGCGTATCTGTTGGGGCTGGCGTTACATAGAGGAGGGAAGCTCGCCATTCTAGATCGCGGCATTTTGACCTTTCTGGCGCCGAGTAGTCCGCAATCCAAGCACGTAGAGCTTATTTCGGCCTAGTTTACATAATACTTGTTATCGGACATTGCCCGGATGATGGGCAACTGATGTTTGTCATTCCGAGGAGCGCAGCAACGAGGAATCTGCTGTTCAAACGGTCAAGCGCCGCGGCGAGTGAACACCCCCGGGTCTGTCCAAGACCACCATCAAAACCACGAAGTGTGGAGCACCCGTAAACTCACCGAAATGAAGGCGCGGGACATCAGCCCACAGTTCATTCAAATCGCTCGTCTCGTGCTTTATCCGTCGCCGTTTCCAGGCGGGCTTCAGCTTCGAGGAGGCGGTTAAGTCGGACTCTCTCTTCCGCTACAAACCGCGTGACAACAGGGTCATCGTGAGACTCAAGTTCGTCGAGAAGCTTCGCATTAGCCTCTACAACGGAAGCTCGTGAACCACTCCATGTCCTGGGGTCGAACTGGCGTATATACTGCCTAAGCACGCTCACTCGATCCGGCGCTTTCTCCAAAAGACGGAGCGCCAGTTTGGTCCATTGCCGCGGTCCGGCTTCCTTTCCGTCATGATAAATATTGATGGCTGCGGCCATAGTAGGATATCGGCTGTCGGGTTCCTGATCGCACCAATCAAGGAGCTCAGGTTCGGGAACGCTGTCAAAAGGGTTTTTCCTGCGCCACAGGATGTTGTCCAGGATTAGAACACTCTCAGCGGTGGTTGAGCCTTGCGGAAAGAGGGCTTCTAGAGCAGCAGTTGGTTGAACAAGCAAGAGAGCTTGCAGCATGTCATCGTGCGCAAACGCAAATGTTTTGCGTTTCGAGACAGAGTCCCTTATTTTGCAGCAAACCTCATGCGTGATTTTCCGACCCTCCTCTCCCACAAAACAGGATTTGACGACTTCACCCAAATGGTAATCCTCGCGGACGTCTCCTCTGCTGAATTCGATTTTTCGTGTCAGCTTCCGCCCGGCACTGAGGACTTCCGGATCGGAGTCCGCTTTCCCCTTGTCCGAATGAAGTCTCATGAAGATGATAAACAGCGCGATGTCGAAGCCGTCAGGTCTTGTGGCAATCTCTAGTAACAATCGGCCCATATTTTCGCCGGAGATTGGATCAGTAGCCCTGCCACACGCCAGCTGGCGGTAGACTCGGATTGGTGCTTTGCCGAGCGCCAGCGAATGCAACAGGCGATCTACGCCTCGAACGTTAATTTCGACCGCCGTCTGAAGTACCGGATACCAGCAGGCTAGTGTGTCGCTCTCAACCGCATCATCGAGAAGACGTTCCACGAGGTCTGGATTCTTCACCGAAAGCCCGTGCAAGAAACCACAAAAAACGTTTACTCTCTGTTGAGACAGAGGAGTTGTAGTCAACTGGTTAGCAAGTCGGTCCCAGAGCTGGCCGGGATTTCCGCCAATTTCTGATAGACCGATCCCGAAAGACCAGAGATAGCCTTCCCTCGTTACAAGGTCCGCAAGAAGATCCTCGAAGGTGTCATTATGCGCTGCGACGGCCTTTCCAAGCTCCCGGGCAGCAGCTTCTATTTTAGCGATCTGGTCCGCAGTATCTCCCTGCTCGCCGTTCTCCGACCCAAGATCAACGATGGTGAATCGGTCGGAAAAAACTATTGACCGGACTCTCTGCCGAACATCCTTAGGCCTGAGAATGGTTTCCAAAGCTGCAAGCTTCTTAGACACCCCCAGAGTGAATGTGTTGGCGTCAAAATGCTGGGTTTCGCGGACTGCAATCCATCCTTCAGGCCAAAATCGCTTTTTCGAAATCGCGCGAGACAAGAGTTCAAGTTCGTCGTGCATACCAGCTCGGGTCCACAGAGCGCGAAAATTTTCCGCGAGCGCCTCGAGAACCGTTGAAGAAGAGACGTCAGATGATGACACAAAGCTTTCGACAAGCTGGAGTACCGTTCTGAACCAATGCCTCACCTCATCAGCGGTGTTCGGCCAATAGCCATGGTCTCGCGGGCGTGCGCCGAATTCGAAATCGTAGAAGGAGATAAAGTTATAAGTCTCCAATGAGGCCTTGAGAGCCGCCAGGCCGAGAGCACGTTTGTTCGAAACGTGCGACAAAAGCAATGACTTGATGACTTTCACTCGCTCTTCAATAGTTGCATGAGTGCCGGAAAGGTAGAGCTTAAACAGCGAAACGAAAACATCTTGCACCTCTTTGACAGCGCTGTTGTCCCCAACACGCTCCGCGATTCTTGACATCAACTTAGTGCAACGCTCGAATAGCGTTGCATCATACGCAAGCGAACGAAGCAGATAGAGGTGAACGTATCCAGACCCGGACTCGCCGGCATCTGGTTCTAACAATGTCCGCTCGAGCGCCGACAAAGCCGCTTCCGGCGAAACAGGGGCAACGTTGCGGAAAAGCGCCGCCCGGCCTAAATCATTAAGCTCACCGACTTTGCCTAACAGGCCGTCATTGCCCAGCCATCTTTGAACAATCGCCACCGCCTGCATGCTGGTATGCAGGTAACCGAGCCTTCGCGAAAAAGACTTTAGCAGCCGTTCTGGAGCGCTGTTGACTAGCTCTGCCTCGACCGCAGCCAAGGGAATGTTCTGGAGAGCCGCCGCAGCCAGGCGGTTCGCAATTGCGTGGGGCAGAACCGCTCTCCAAACTCCTCTTTGCTGAACAAGATCACGACGCCTCAATTCTGCAACTGCCCGAAACATCTCGCGCGCGCCTTTACCGACCAGAGCACCTAACCGCACGAGCTCGGCTTCACCCGAGTTGGAGATATCTTCGCCGTGAAATGAATACACCAGTGAGCATGCCTGAGCGGCGCTCAGGAGAGACTCATCGTACGAGTGACGTTGCTGAAACAAACGATTGAACAGCTCTTCGTCGTTCAGGCCGGCGACTGTCTCATTTGTCCCGACGGTCGAAGCCAAGTTGATCGCGATTCGGGCATTTCCACCGGAAAAATCAGCGACCGTTCGCGCATCAACCGCCGACAGCGCAGGGAACCGCCGCTTGACCAGACTCTCTATCAGCTCCTTTGAGGACGGCTGCAGGTCGAATACCTCAGTACCTTCAGGCTGATCCTCAGTAATGTCATATTCGACAGTGATGACACTCAATGTACTTCCGGAAGATCGGCACAATTCTGATAAGCGCCGGTGGAGTTCCGGAGGGCAGTTATCAACCACGAGAATAACCCGCGTCCGAGATGCGATTAGGTTTGAAGCGGCACCGATCGGCTGAGGATCAGGTCCATCTGCCAAGTTGGTATATACAGCCAGAGACGGATCTAAACTGCGTTCGCCCACTCGACCATCAAATAGAGCTTGTACTAGTCGCGTTTTTCCGACGCCGGAAAGCCCCACGAGGCGCACCATACCACCTGGGTTCCGCAGGACGTTGCGAATTCGTATGATCCCTTCAATCGGCGGAATTCCATCATCTCGTTCTTTCCTTCCCGTATGCATTCGAATAGCGTTGTCCAGCAGATACTCGCCACTGACGCCTTTAGGCTCGTACGCCCAGGCACCGTACGGGCGCCAGGCTGTGAAAGGCTTTCCAATCCTCTCCCTAACCCACAAGACAAGGCCGGGATGCTCCCGCAGCCAGGTCGCAATTCGCGTGCGGTCGTAAAAGTCCAGCGTCAGAGCGTTACGGTTGGGAAGACCTTGTACAGCTTCCGCCATTGCGGTTCGGCGACTCTGGAGCGCGCTATCGGATGTGGAATCCGTGGAACTCACGATAACGTAAGCGCCAGACTTGTCTGCCAGCTCACGGATCACGGGCCTGAGTATCCCGTGAGGACGCATTTCCTCCAATATCTTGGAGCGCGGCATGTCCGTTTTTTTTACTTGGAATCCTGTAATCGGACGCGGCACGAAGCCTTCAATTAGCGCCGCCGCCGGTAACTCTACGCGAACATCTAGCCCGCCATCCGATGAGTTTTGATCTCCGCCCCACGTAACGGAGGCAATCGCGAGGTCACGCCTTCTCAATTCTGATTCGCAAAGAAGAGCGACCAGTGTTCGAAGATCCTCTTCATTCAAGAGAGCAATGTCATTACCTATTATTTCAAACATGGCGGGAACCAGTACACACGAACCGAAAGTGTAGGATAGACGCGATCAGGAGCTCTCTCGATAGTACATCAGAAATCGCTTGTTTCGGGGCGGTTGCGAAATGCGGGCGTGAGCATGTCTCCAAAATTTCGGACCGCGGAACTTGGAGTACGACTTAAAGGCTCCTTCGCCATGCGCTGACAGGGTTTGATGAGAGGCAGAGCGGAGGAGCGTGCGATGGCAGTTGCGCCCGATGGGCGCGGGCCGGCAGGGTGCGTCCGTGGCGGTACGCCTGAAGGCGTACCCTGATACGAATCCGTTTCGATCAGAGCGGGAATCCCAGGTCGAAAGAGTGGCGAGACACGGGGCACGCCGCGTTTCCTGGAAACGACTGGCGGGAAAAGCAGATTCCTCACCGCTGAAGCGGATTCGGAATGACAATGTGCAGGGCCGCGTATATGGCACCGCTGAAGCGGATTCGGAATGACAATGTGCAGGGCCGCGTATATTGGCACCGCTGAAGCGGATTCGGAATGACAAGGTGGACGGGAGCGGATTCGGGATGACAAATCGACGTGGAGCATTCATCGTGGCGCTTTACCAATGTCGGATCCCTCGTTGTCAGCACATCGGCGAATAATGTTGGCGGGCGAGGGCGCCCGCCCCACATGCGGCTCCCCGGCACCGCGGAATGCGGGCGTGGGCATGTCTCCGAAATTGCAGACCACGGAACCTGGAGTACGACTTAAAGGCTCCTTCGCCATGCGCTGGCGGATCTTGATGAGAGGCAGAGCGGATGAGCGTGCGGTGGCAGTTGCGCCCGATGGGCGCGAGCTGGCAGGGTGCGCCCGTGGGGGGAGGCGGGAAGGCGTACCCTGACACGAATCCGTTTCGATCAGAGCGGGAAGCGCAGGTCTCGCAAGAGTGGCGAGACACGCTTCCTGAAACGATTAGCCGGAAATGAAAAGCAGATTCCTCACCGCTGAAGCGGATTCGGAATGACAAGGTGCAGAGCCTCGTATATTGGCACCGCTGAAGCGGATTCGGAATGACAAGGTGCAGAGCGCGCATATTCGCGCCGCTGAAGCGGATTCGGAATGACAAAGTGGACTGGAATGCATAGATCCTTCGTTTGGGAGTCCTTCGCGAACGAAGGATTCCCTTCCTCAGGATGACATTGGGTGGCGGTCGCGTCCGATGGGCGCGGGCCGGCAGGGTGCGTCCGTGGCGGAAGCGGAAAAACCTAACTGCCCAGCAGTGCCTGAATGTCCCGGGTGCCGCGCACGACGTGTAAAATCAGCACGTCCTCGGCTTCGACACGATAGATGATGAGGTACTCGCCTACTGCGAAGCTTCGCAGGCCGGGACGCAAATCCTCATCGCGGCGGCGTCCGATGTACTGGTGGCGGGTAAGAAGAAGAAAACGCGCAGTGATCAAATCAATCAGCCGGTCTGCTATCTCAATGCTCCCACTCTCCTGTGCGACGTAGTGCCAGATGTCGTGAAGATCGGCTTCGGCTTCCGGGGCAAGGCGATGCGCCATCAGCGGCGAGATTGCTCGGAGGCGAGGCGGGCGCGACCGTGCTGTTTTACTTCAGCGGCGAACTCGCGCATGGATTGGTCGGTGATAACACGTCCTTTGCCCGCGGCCAGGGAGGCTTCAGCCGCGTCAACGGCGGTGAGAATTTCCGCCCGCGATCGCTCGCGTGCTTCCCATAAAGCAAGCGCTTCTTGTATCGCATCTTCCTCGCGCTGTAGCCGTCCGCTCTCAATGGCCTGGCGGACAAACGCTTTTTGGTCGGGAGTGAGGTGTGCCTCCATGCAATTTAGCGTAGGCGCAGGCTAAACGGGTGTCAATGGCACGGGTGCGGCATGTAGCAGTTGTGCCTGATGAGCGCGGGCTGGCAGGGGCGTCCGTGGGGCGGTACGCCTGAAGGCGTACCCTGACACGAATCCGTTTAGATCAGGGCGGGAATGCCAGGTCTCGCAAAATTGGCGAGACACGGGCACGCCGCGCAACGATGGCTGCAATGAAAGAAGCAGATTCCTCACCGCTGAAGCGGATTCGGAATGACAAGATGGAATGAGGTGGGCAGGGGGCAGAGGGGGCAGACGGCACAGCGGACGGAGAGTTGCTCGCAGCGGCAGGAGGCGAGGGCCTGGTTCGGGCTGGCGCAGTCGGGTTCGATTTGCGCGGGCTCGATTTGTGCGGAGCGAGGGCAGGCCATCAGGCACCAAGCCTCGCGATATTTTTCGTAGAGCGCTTTGCGTCCGCCGTGGGGATAGAAGCGAAGGTTCTTGCGTGAGGCGAAAGCGTGAATGGGGACGACGTACCACAAATTTTCGGGGATGATCCAGGCGACGAGGAAATCGATTTCGTCGCGAGTGTAGGTGGCCTTCCATCCGGCGGCTTTGACGCGATAGCGCGACTCGGCGTAGCGCTGGGTGGATTTGACCTGAACGCGCCAGAAATGGCCGTGTCCGGAGTCGAGGAGAAAGTCGTAGCGCTCGCTGTCTCCCCAAGGCTTGGCGACGCCGAAGCCCAGGCCGGAGGCTTTGGCGAGGAAGGCGGCCTCGGCGGCTTCTCCGCGACGCTTGCGGGTGGTGAGGCCGACGGCGTGGATGTCGAACTTGAAGACGGATTCATTTGCCGGTATGCCGGTTGGGGTTCGCATAATAAAAACGCGCAGCGGGTTGGCTGCGCGGACGGTCGCTCCTATGTGAAAAACGCGGCGCGTGGCCGCGTCTCTTATATTATCTTTAAGTAAATTATAGCACATCATGTATAGCTATTGGGACACGATTCG
>DASQYT010000438.1:0-7114 GCA_035639075.1 Candidatus Elarobacter sp. | reverse complement strand
GGCGCTTCCTCGCGGCCAGGCCAACGCCTTCAAGAAGGACATGCAGGCAGGGATCGATTTTCTGCGCAGGCGCATTCCTCAGGTGTTCGAAGGCGAGCCCTTCCAGAGGCAAAAAGGCCGCATCGTCGAGCGTTTCACCGTTCGCGAAAAAGAATTGATGGACGATTTCACGCGCCGCATCGCGCGCGAACAATTTGCGCTGGGGCACATGCAAGTGGGCGCCGTCGCGCTGCCGGAAATTTTTCCCGTGCTCGAAGGCCAGATGGTGCCGATCGAGGACATTGCCAAAATGGTGCACGAGGGCAAACTCGAAAGCCTCGTCGCCGAAGACATCGAGCGAAAGTACGAGCAGTTTCGCCAGGAATTCACTGTCGTTTACCGCAAGACTCTGACGCTTTCGCGGGAATTGGCCAGCGAGCTGAGTTACCTGGAACAGGAAGCGGCCTCCGTGCTGGTCGATGGCGTCATCGAAGAGCTTAAGGAAAAATATCCGGGCAATAATGTGGCGGAATATCTCGAAGAAGTGCGCCACCATCTTCTCGATAATCTCGATCCCTTCAAGGAGCGCGAGGGCGAAGGCGAGCACGACGAAGAAACGCCCGACGGGTTGCCCAAGCCGCAAGGCGGCGGTCCCGAGCGCGATCCTTTCCGCGTATACGGCGTGAACGTCATTCTTGCGCACGACAACGATGACAAGTCCCCGGTCATTTTCGAAACCACGCCGACCTACGCCAATCTTTTCGGAACTATCCAGCGCGCCTACGACGCAAGAGGCGGATGGACCAGCGACTTCATGGACCTGCGCGCCGGTTCGCTGCTCCGCGCCGATGGCGGCTTCTTGATCATGTATTCGCTTGAAGCGCTCTCGGAAGTCGGTGTGTGGCGCGCGCTGAAGCGCACTCTCAACCACAATCGGCTGGAAATTCAGCCGCTCGAAATGTTTTATCCCTTCGGCGGCAGCGCTCAGAAGCCGGAGCCCATTGACATCAATGTGAAAGTGATCCTCATCGGCGATCGCTCCTTGTACGAACTGCTTTACGAATATGAGGAAGACTTCCGCAAAATTTTCAAAGTGCGCGTCGAGTTTGACGAAGAAATGGCCATGAGCGACGGCGTCATTGCCGAATATGACGGACGCCTGCGCGCTTTGTCCGAGAAAGAGGGTTTGTACCCGTTCGACCGCGGCGCCTTTGCGGCGATGCTGGAGTACGGCGTGCGCCAGGCGGGGCGAAGAAACAAGGTTACGGCGCGCTTTGTTGATATCGCCGACCTGGCACGCGAAGCGCATTACAACGCCGCGGCCGCAGGCGAATCCGTGGTTCGGGCTGCCCACGTGCGCGGAGCTTTGTCCTCGAAAATGGAGCGCCACAACCTGATCGAGACGCGCGTCCGCGAAATGATCGAGGAGGGTACCCTGCTCGTGGATGTGCAGGGATCAAGTGTTGGCCAGGTGAATGGTCTGAGCGTCCTCGAGATCGGCGGCTACTCCTTCGGCAAGCCGGTGCGCATCACTGCGACGGCGGCTCTTGGAAAAGCGGGATTGATCAATATCGAGCGCGAAGCCAATCTCAGCGGCCGCTTCCATGACAAAGGAATGCACATCATCGCCGGGTATCTGCGGAGCAAGTTCGCGCAGGACAAGCCGCTCTCGCTCGCGGCCAGCATCTGCTTCGAGCAATCGTACTCGGGAGTCGATGGAGATAGCGCCAGCTCGACCGAGATCTATGCGCTCGCGTCGGCGCTATCCGGCTTGCCGCTGCGTCAGGACATCGCCGTGACCGGCTCCATCAACCAGCAGGGCGATATTCAAGCCATCGGCGGCGTGAACGAAAAAATCGAAGGCTTCTTTGACGTCTGCCGCATCAAGGGCCTCACCGGCACGCAAGGCGTGATGATGCCGGAGTCCAACGTGGAAGATTTGATGCTGCGCGAGGATATTCTGGAAGCCGTCGCTGCCGGCAAGTTTCACATCTGGCCGGTCGCCAAGGTCGAACAGGGCATCGAGATACTCACTGGCAAGATGGCAGGGCAGAGAAATGGCGACCGAAAGTTTGACGCAGGAACCGTCTTTGCGCTGATAGACGAACGCCTCCGCGACATGGCCAAGACCCTCAAGGAATTTGAATAGCCTGCCCTGAGAATCGAATAACTTAACCTCAAGCGAATCAGACCTTCAGATTTACTTGAGCGCATCTCGTCCCTCGGGCTCCCACAATTCAATCGGATTCCCTTCCGGGTCGTTCAAATAGGCGAACCTGCCGTTCGAGTAGCGTTCCTGGTCGATCTCAACGGAGATGCCCCCCGCGCGCAGTTGCGCCGTCATCGAGTCGAGGTTGCGCACCCGAAAATTGATCATCCAGATTTTGCCGGCGTCGCCAAAGTATGTTGTCGTCTCGGGAAATGGAGCAAATGCCGTTGGCCCGGTTTCTTGCCGCCACCCCGGCTTAACATAGTTTGACGGAACGACCGTAACCCCTAGGTGAGTGCTGTACCACTGACTGAGGGCCGCTGGGTCCCGCGCGCGAAAAAAGAAACCTCCAATGTCGTTCACTTTTTCCATCTCCGCCCTCAGGACCGCAAAGCTTAACACGGCAATACATTCGGCGGGGCATCACAACTGGGCGGAGAATCGCTACCGAGGCCCCGGCGCGAGGTAGGCCTGCCGGTAATCCACGTGATAAGGAGAGCCAGAAGTGTTTGCCGTGAGCTTTTGCGCTCTCTCCACGCGCACCTCGATAGAGTGAACCAGGCCGTCGCGGACAGCTGGCGCAAACGCCAGGCTGTATTCATGCCGCACAAGTTGCGCAATTTCCGAATAAGCCCCGTTAAATTCTTTGGCATTCCCGGGGAAATACGCGCGCCCGTCTGTAGCCTCGGCCATCCGCTTCAAGAGCTGGTCAGCTCGTTCGAACTGCTGTTCAGTTTGCGTGGGGCTTGGGACGGGAGGTTTCTTCTTGCCGGCGGGTGGCGGATTTCGCAGTCCACCCGTCAAGGAAATTGCCAACAGACGCACGTCGCCGGTCCGCAGCCGCTGAACCACTTCTGCCGAATCATTCGAAGGAGAAGTGTCCAGGCCGGTGGTAAGCAGGACAATCGATTTTTTCCCCGCGACATTTGCGAGGCCCTCGAGGACCTTCAACACGCTGGTGGACAGGTTTAGCGAGCCAAAGCCAAGGTTGAAACTAAGTTGCCCGAAGGCAGCCTCGGCAGCTTTTTTATCCGCCGTAAAATCCAGCAACACCGCCGGCGCTTGCTCGTATTTCACAACCGCCACGCGATCATCTTGCGCAAGCCCGTTCAGTAGTGCGACGGCCGCTTGGAGATGGCCGCCTTCCAAAAGATAAACGGCGGGGCCAGCTTCGATGAGAAGGAGAACCTGCGCCGGTTCCTCAATCGATGTTAAGCCAGTGAGTGGCTGCTCGATTCCATTGTCAAATACGCGAAAGTCTTCGCGGCGCAGTCCTTCCACAAAGTGGCCGCTGTGATCGGTGACGATTACTCCAACGTTGACGCGGTCTACGCTGACGTGAATCGTTTGCTTTGGTTGTTGCGAGTTTTCCTGCGCGGCGGCAAGAGGACGCGCGCACAACACGGCAGAAAAGAGCAGCGCCGCAGTCAGACGACGAGAAAACTTCATCGATTCGCTATTCGACCCACTGGTCCCAATGAATGCCCTTCGAATCCTTCCACGACACGCTCAGCGACCGGTGCAGATGCCGCGAGATGACCTGCGGATTCATCTGCAGGAGCCATTCGTTCACGCTCGTCACCGCTGCGCTTTGTCCCGAAGAATTCATGCTCTTCACCACGGAACTTTTCTTGCTCTCCGCCACCCAGCGGTCTCGCGCCGCCGCCCAATCGACTTTCTGAAAATCAAAATAGCTCATCCCAATCAGCTTCTCCGGGAATTGCTGCCGCTCGGCGGCAAATTGCGGCACGCTCGCAAGCCCCGCGTCGCTGGTCCCTCCGCCGCGCCGCGCCAGCGCTTCGCGCAACGTTTCCATCTTGCTCGCTCCCAGGATCATATCCGGCGTCACCGCAAGGTTGAAGAAATTCCATTGCGCCACGCCCTCGCTGGCCTGCTTCCCTCCGAGCGAAATCTTCACAAACGTAACATCGCCTTCATTGCGTTCCGAAGTGATTTGATCGCTGAACACCGTGCGCATCAGTTTCAGCGTCTCCGGTTTCTTCCGTATCCCAAAAAAATAAACTTGCTTCGCCGTATCCAGCGACGGGCTTGTCTGCATCGACGCAAATTCTCCGCTCAGCAACCCAAGCGCGTCCGCAACTGGCATTCCCAGTTTCTGCTCCGCCATTGCGTCAACCAAATTGACGTTGCCCTGCTGAGCTTGCGGAAACGCCGCGCTGGCCACGCGCTTCACCGTGTCGTAAATGCCCTGGAAATTCAGTTGCGCGGACGTATAAGAGACGGCGTCCGCCGGCGTAAGCGCCAGCGAAGCGGGCGCCCGCTCTCCCGTGGACCAAATGTCAAACGGCGTTCCGGGAACCGCCTCGCCCAGAATCGCAGCCTGCACGTGCGTTTTCGCTCCTTCAAACGTGATGTGCCCGCCGATCGAGTGCACCGCGTCCAGCCGCGCCGCGTCCAGCAACGGCCGCATCTGGAACATTCCCGCTTTCGAGTCATTCGCAAGATTTTTCAAGTCGGGAATCCGCAGAAAAAATTCCAGCAAGCCGCCGCTCAGATTCGCTTGCGCTTCCTGGTACGCCGCGGATTGCGCCAGCGACGCCCCGCCCGCAGCCACTTTGCCGTCCAGCCGGCTCAACAAATCTTCCATCACAAGTTTTTCGCCAGCGCTCACCGCATACTTCCCATGCTCCGCCCAGTACGTCGCGCCGCTCTTGCCTTCCACTTTGAGGACTTGCACGCCTGCGATGGCCACCTGCGACAGTCGCGGCGCTTCCTTCTCTTCCGCGCGCATCCGCAGGATCGCTTTCGTCAGCAGCATTTCTTTCCCCGTGCGGTCATACACAAAAAACATACCGTTCCACACCGGCGTCTTCGCGTCTGCCACCGCCGCTCCGGTCGAAAGATTTCGCCTCGTCGGCTCGCTCCAATATCCCAGCGTGAACGAATTCTCCAGCAGCCCTGCAAACTCCTGTACTTGCTCCGGCGTCAATTTTGGCTGCGTCGATTTTTCGTCCGATGACCCGAGCATGCCTGCCGCCATCGCCGAACGCACCGGAGCAAAATCGGGGTCGTCCCACAGCGCCAGCAGCGCGTTCGCCTTTCGGACCTCAGACGGCGGAACGCCGCGCCAAATCATGTAGAACATCGTGCGCGGCGACATTTGCGCGGGCTCCAGCGGAGCTTGCGCGCGCGCCACGTCCGCAACGCACATCGCCGCCAGCGCGGCAACGAATAGCGAAATTCGAACCATCACTACTTTCATCGGATTGCTCCAAGGCACTCGGTTAAAAGGTCAAAGGAAAGGACAATTTAATGCTAGCGCGGCGTGCTAATGGACAGAAGCCCTGTCCCGTGCGGTGTTTCCAGAACGCGGAACAGGGCTCCTAAATCAATCAGAAATAAAAACGCTGCGTGACTACTTGGGTTTAACTACTCGGCTGTGACTACTCGCGTTTGACTCCGCGCGTTTCACTGCGCGCGCTTAACTACTCGGGTTTATCCTGCTCGGGTTTTGCAGGCGTGCTGGCCGCGGACGCTGGCGCGGCTGCCGCCGGAGGAGCGGCGGCGCCGCCCTCCTTGGGAGTCGCCAGGTAGCCGGTAATTTGATTCTTGCCCACGTCAAACACCACGATCTCGTACGGCGCCATGCGCGCGCTGCCCTTCACGTAGAACTGCACCGGCTCGCCGGACGTTTTGTCCTTCTTTTCGATGGTCCTGTCGTCCGCCACGACGGTCAGCGTGTACTTCGCTTTTTTCGGATCGGTCTTGTTCAGCGACATCTGCACCGGCCCGACGCGCTGAGCCGTCTTCGACCTTTGCAGCGTGAACTCGTAATAGTTGCGGTCGCCGCGCCGCTTCAAGTCGTCCAGGTCGTCGTGGTTGTGCGCGATCAGCCCGCTCATCACGTTCATGTCGCCCAGGCTGCGTTCCAGCTTGCCTTTGGTCGCTTCCAGGTCGCCTTTTGTCGCTTCAATGTCTTTTTTGGCGTTGCCCACCTCGGAGGCCACGGCGCCGATTTTATCGTCAGTTTCCTTAATCTGTGTGGTCAGCTTGTCGTCGGAAGTTTGCTGCTCTTTGCGGATCGTTTCGGCGCGGCTCTTGGCCTGCGCCAGCTCAGACTGTGTCAAGCCCACTCGCTGCGTGGTGATTTCCATCTTGCTCTTTAGGTCCGCGATGCGCGAATTTGCCTGGTCGAGCTGCGCGATCACGATCTTGTTCTGTTTCTGCTGCTCCCCCAGGTCCTGGCTGATCTTCGTCTGCGCGTTGTAGCCCAGGTAGCCCAGCCCGCCCAGCCCCGCGATCAGCAAGACCAACAAAATCGTAATCCACCGGGGCGTGCCCGGGGACTCATAGGCATACGATTCCTGCGGCGTCGGTACGTTTGGAGAAATGCTCATTCCCCCTCCTCTGAAGTGGGTGCTGCCCCTGCCGATAAGGTTGTCTTGAAATTATGGCCTGCATTGGCCCGTCTGTCCACCGGTGGGGAGGAGCGGAACAGAGGAGGTTGCCAGTTCCGACGGGGCCGGGATTTCTCTCTGCGCAAGCCGACCCTTTTGCAGGAGCAAAAGGGAAAGAAGAAATCGGCTTGCTCCATTTGATTTCATAACGAGGTCGGCTCCTTGGACCCGGGTAGACTTGGCGTGATGAGCGACCAAGGCTCGGGAGGAAGGAGCCGAACGATGAAGATTATAGGCTGTTAACCGGCCAAAATTCGGATATGGCTTTTTCTTCAGCTTTCTGATTCTTTCTTCCGCAGATCAATCTCAATAGCCTTTCCCTTCTTCTTTCTCTCGCTTTTCTTCCTTGCCCGCCTCTGTTTGTTTTTTCCCGAACGGGTTCACTGGAGGGGAAGATATGCTTCCGAGGCGGAGGTGTCCTTTCTGTCGTCGTTGGTTTCATCCCCATCCTCGGCTCAAGCAGCGGCAAAAGACCTGTGGTCGTACGGACTGTCGCCGCAAGCTGAAG
>DASQYT010000437.1:0-4653 GCA_035639075.1 Candidatus Elarobacter sp. | reverse complement strand
GGCGGGATACATGAGAAAGAGGCCCGAACGGCCGATCACTCCCTGAGTAAAGAGGGTGGCAGTTAGATTTCCATTCGCGATCTGCGGTGTGAAAGCAAAGTACTCCACGACTTCGATGTTGTTGCCGCTGTCGTCCCTCATAGCTGAGCTAAGCGTCGCCCAGAGATTACCATTTACGTACTCGGCAGAAGAAATCGTGTCATTCCCGGCGTCCAGCTGTTCGACGGGCTCACCAAGAGACGCGCCCAGCGGGTGGAAACCATTCTTTTGCGGGACGCCGAAGTTCGGGAAAACATACTGCTGCGTGCTTACTGCTGTTGTACTCAACTGCAGATTCGGGCTCGGCGTATCGAGAGAGCTGGTATTGGTCAACGCCCAGACAGCTATGTGGTGGCCGCTGTTGCCGGAGACATTGGAACTAGCGAAGTACTCGGTCCCGCCATTACTTAGCACCGGAGTCTGCCCTGGAGGGATGTAGGCAGGCCAGACCCTGAACGCGAACCCGGTGTCGGAAAAGGGAATCCGAAACAGCTCAAGACGTCGAGGCGGTCGACCTCCGCCGCCGTTGATGAGCGCGGTCTTTGAAACAGCCAAAATGGCCGTGCCGATGTAGCCATCAAAACTGCCGTCTGGATTTATCCTGAATTCCTGCCAGTTAACGAACAGGCCGTAACGGTCCACAGCAAAATGCGGAAAATCGGGTATTCTCGGGCCATTGCCATCCGGGGCATTCGCGCCAGTCGTGTTGAAGGTGTAAGTGGCATAAGCCCCCCGCGGGTCGTCCGTCTGGCTGACGGCAAGGTAAAGTCTGCTCTGACGCAAAGGCGTGCCGGTGCGCGTGTTCAGCTGCGCCCAAGCCATGACGAACCAGCGCTGCGTTTCCGGATCGAACAAGCAACTCACATCACCGGCGAAAACGCCGAATTCTCCCGTGGTGCGATTGATGGCGGGCGGTAACCCAAAGAGCTCGTCGAGCGAGACCGGCCGGGGGAGCTGCACGATGCCGTTTGTGTCGTAAACATTAATCGCGGCATTTACGCCTTCGAGCACAAAGCCGTTGCCGACAGCCAGCCCCTGGTCTGGTGGCTCAGTGCTGAATTGATTCCCGCCGCCGGCGTAGAGCCGCTGGTCGAGATGGGTCAAACCGATGAAGCCGCGGAAGGACGAATCCGGCATCTCAGGCAAGCGGGCCAAAGCTGTGGCAGGCAATTGCGGAGCGGTTTCTCCAGTGTCCCGCATGGGCGGCAGCAGCTTGGGAAAACGGTTAAAGTGAGTCTCTCCGCCGGCACTTCCTGCGGGACCAGGCGATTTACTGGCCAGCTGCTTCACATTGACGACGGGACCAGCCGTAACGTTGGCGCTAAAGTCCGTGCCGGTATAAACAACCGGCGGGGCGACGGGCGTGCTCTGGCCCAGAGCGAGGCAGATTGGCAGAATCAACAAAAAGAAGCCGGCAAAGCGGCGCAGGGATGGAAGCGGAGTCGTGGAGAATTGTGTGTTCATGGCTTCAGTGAATCGCTATCACGCCATGGTTTAGCCGTGAAAATCACACTTTTTTTCTTTTTAAAAGTTGATCATCGAATCGTTGCACACCGGTAGTGTAGACAGGTAGCGAAATGATCGCCCGGGTGAGTTTCAATACTGCCTACGAGCTTGGCTTTCGCGGGAGCCTCGACGAATGGGAGCGCCTCATGGGAGCAGTTGCGAGGCGGTGAACGATTGCAGTAGAAAAGATATTTCGACTAGCGACCGTTGATACTTTCTGACAATCTTGGCCCATGAGGTGCTGGACGAGCAAGGCAGTCGAGGACAATTCAAAAAAATTGGTATCGTTAATCCATCAACCGCTTCTGAGCTAACTCACTTAACTATCATGGACTTGGTGTTTTTCGACGATATTTCAGCGCTGCATCACACGCTTCGGGTTGCTTATGAGCAGGTACCTTCTGAGAGCAGGCACACTTTCATTTCGCAACGCCTAGAAAGTTGGGGACTGAGTAAGGAGCAGGCGCAGCTATGCGCTTCGAATTTGCTCACCCAGAATGTTGAGGGCTCGGCGGACTTCGCGAGGACCAACGCAATGCATGTAATGGGTAGCTGGGTCCGGGGCGAGCAGGAAGGTGCAGTCGGTTCGTGGCTTAGTACAATGAAGGAGACTTGGAAGTTCAATATCGACCTCACGTACGTGCACAAGATCGAGAAGTACGAGTCAAGCATATCGACCGGGCCATTCTTCCAATCTTCCTATTCACGACCAACAACGAATCGTGAGTGGGGCGTTTGGGCACCGCCAGACACGATAGCCGATCAACTCAAGTTGTTCGTCATGTCATCCAGCGGATTCGCTCGATGCATGACATTCGAATGGATCGACAATTGCAACTGTGACTACAAAGCATGCTCTATCGGCGGCGACAGATTCGGTCGGGAATCCAGTTAGTAATCCAAGCAATTTCTGCCTCCGGATCTGCTAGCACGCTGACCACAGGCAAATCGAAATGAAGTATTGGGAATCATCGCTGACAATCTCAGCGAAGCTGATTGGAGTTGGGCTGTGTCTCAGCGATCGTTTCCAACGGGCGAACGATCTGGATTGCTGACGCACATTGCGGCGACGGGAAGCGTTTCGTTGCCGTGCAGATGAAAAGTTCACGGTGTTTATGGAACTAGAATCAGCGGTTCGCGCTTGCGGCGAATATCCTGCTGCCGTTTTTTGCGGATAAGTAGAGATAACGTGATTAAGTGCGCCCGTGAATGCGCTTTCACCTATGAAAAACGAGTGTGCGTGGCGTTCACGAGGGGCAATCTATCGGACTGACAAAAAGGCGCGAAAACTGCCCAAAACTCGGTGTAAACGAGATGCTCTACCACTGAGCTAACCACCCGCACTGGTTTGATTGTAGCGGCAGGCGTGCCGCGTGCAAATTTCCCCGAGCACAGTCGAACGTTAACCAAGGCCCGAGTCCCGCGACTTTCGCTTAGGAACGCCTTGACCACCGAATTTCCATGAATATGTTCATTAGAACATGGGACAGCTGGCACGAAGCCCCCGGCTGAAACTCCGCCGACCCCGGATACGGCTGCCGCGACGAAAAACAGGTAAGCGTTCGCAGCAACTCGAACTGAACCTATGGCTGAAACGCCGCTAAAACCTCTCAAGGCGATCCTGAGGACAATCCGCGAACACGCGGATTTCGCTAGATGCTGGTGATCGATTTTGCTTGATTGGCACGCCAGATCTTTTCCAAACTCGCCGTCGCTACGCGGATCTGAATCAGGCGGAGGATCTTTTCCCCGCTGGGTTCTTCGCCTCTTCCGGACCCTCGCAATGTTGGAATAGAATCCAGTGGGGATGAGAGGAAGAACTATGAACTTACTGATTCGGCTAAAGCGGCTATTTTTCGGCATGCTGGTACTGATCTGTGTCGGGCTCGGACTACCCACGACTGTTTTCGGCGGTACTAACGTGATCTATAGCTTCGCCGGCGACGAAGATGGCGAATATGCCGATACAGACTTGGCGATTGATAAAGCCGGCAATTTGTACGGGACGACGGTACTGGGAGGTGATTTCGGCGGTGGCACCATATTCCAGCTATCTTTCAGGTAACGGTTGGGTTCATACTGTTCTCTATAGCTTTACCGGCGGCCCCGGACGGAGGCGAACCATACAAAGGTGTTATTCTGGATGCTAAGGGCAATCTGTATGGCACGGCGGTTACAGGTGGCTCTGGTAGTTGCGAAGGTGGTTGCGGCGTAGCTTACAAGCTGACAAACGGGACGCAGACTGTGATTCACGCCTTCACGGGAGGGAATGATGGCTCAGGTCCTAGTGCACGTCTGACGATTGATGATCAGGGCAATCTCTATGGTATGGCTCCTACTGGCGGAGCAAATGGGCTAGGCACAATCTATCAGATCCATCCGAACGGCAACAGCTGGACACTCAACGTCATTCATACTTTCACTGGCGGATCAGACGGTGCCTCCGGTTCGGCCGGTCAGATGCTTCTGCGTGGTGGCCTTCTTTACGGAGCGGCGACGGCTGGCGGCATTTATGGTAAAGGCACAGTTTTCGAGCTGAAGCCGACTCAGAGTGGGGAATGGATCTTTAGAACGATTTATTCTTTCAGAGGTCAACCGGACGCAGGCTTTCCGTATGGCGGTCTGCTTTTTGACACTTCGGGCCACCTTTTTGGGACAACATACTATGATGGAGCCTATAATGTTGGGGCTGTTTACGAGCTTTTTCCACAGTCGACTGGTGAGTGGAACGAACGGGTGCTCTCTAGCTTCCAAGGGGGAAGCGACGGACAAAATTCTATTAGTAACCTGGTGTTCGACGTGGCTGGTAACCTCTACGGTACGACAAGTGAAGGCGGTTTAGGTTCTGGTGTTATCTTCGGACTAACTCCCACAGCAAACGCGCGATGGAGGGAGATTGTGCCCCATCAGTTCCAAGGGCCGCCAGACGCACCCTTCGCTTACAATGGGATGGTAGCTGATGGTTTGGGGAACTTTTATGGTGCAACTGTCCATGGTGGTACTGATAGAGAAGGGGCGATCTATAAGTTTACGCCGAATCAAGAATCCCGCGACGACGCGGGAATGTCGCTTCGAAATGAGGCACACAAGGACTAGCGGGCACAAGCG
>DASQYT010000436.1:0-22021 GCA_035639075.1 Candidatus Elarobacter sp. | reverse complement strand
TTTGCTCCATCCGCACCAGGATGTGGTCGAGCGGCTAGCGGAGGTTCCGGGTTTCGCAGTGGACTCCGCGCAGCAGATCATTGCCGAAGTCGGCCCTGCCGCAGCGACGTTTCCCTCCGAGAAATGCCTCTCTTCGTGGGTTGGTGCCTGCCCCGGCGAAGAAGAGAGCGCCGGTGTGAACTACAGTCACCGCTCTCCGAAGGGCAACCGTCACATGCGGCGCTTGCTCAATCAGACTGCTAACGCCGCCGTAAAAGCCAAAGGAAGCATCTTCGAGATCATCTATCGCCGTTGCGTCCCGCGCCTCGGACATAATCAAGCCATCGGGGTCATTGCGCATCGACAGTGTCGTCTGATCTGGCTGATCCTCCATCAGGGAACCCGTTACGAAGAACGCGGCCCAGCAGTCACCAAACGATCCAGATATCAGCGCACGTGGAGAATGATTCGGCAACTCCGAAATCTGGGCTATCGGATCGATGATCCATCCTATCGCGGCGGGGTCCCCTAAGCTTGACTCTAGGCATTTCATTTCTTTGAGAAGCCGCTATAAAGTAAGGGCGAAATTGCAAACGTTCTAGCAGGATAAACCGTTGATTTTAGTGGGTGCTACTTTACTTCAATTTCGTGCAAGGAGGCGGTCTTGTTCCAGCGGAGAATCTTACACACAATTCTCATGATCTGTGCCGTATTGCCGTCGGTACCGCGCTGCGTTCGTGCGCAGCAAAGCTATGCCGTGATCACGCAGAATGGCGTTTCGATGAAAACGCGTGACGGCGTGAAACTCTATGCGGACATTTACCGTCCGAAGGCTGACGGGAAGTTTCCAGTCATCCTGATGCGCACGCCCTACGATAAAAGCGTGGGCTGGGCGGCCGCGCCAGCGTATCAGGTTGCCACGCACGGCTACGTCGTCATCTTGCAAGATGTTCGTGGGCGCTACACATCGGAGGGCGAGTGGTACCCGTTCCGGCACGAGTCTGAGGACGGTTACGACGCCGTCGAATGGGCTGCTGCGTTGCCATTCTCGAACGGCAAAGTTGGCATGACGGGCGGTTCCTACGTCGGCGCCACGCAGATGCTCGCCGCAATTGCCCATCCTCCGCATCTCGCGGGAATCTGCCCGGTGGTGACGGCCAGCAACTATCACGATGGCTGGACGTATCAGGGCGGAGCACTCGAACAATGGTTCGACCAGAATTGGACAACCCAACTCGCGACGAACACGCTCTGGCGATTGATTGCGAAAGACACCAACGCTCTGCTGGGCGCGCCCACGCTTCCCCTCACTCGCTACCCGGCGTTCAATTACGCAGGACTGCCAGCGGGCGCCGACTCGACGGCCCAACTTGCGCCATATTATCTCGATTGGCTCGCGCATCCCGACTATGACGCATACTGGAAGCAGTGGTCAATTGAGGAGCACTTTTTGGACATTCAAGTCCCGGCTCTGCACATCGGCGGCTGGTACGACATTTTTTTGACCGGCACGCTGAGGAATTACACCGGGATCAAGGCGCACGGCGGCACGGACGCGGCACGCAACGGCCAGCGTCTGCTGGTACAAATCGGTGGGCACGCCGGGTTTGGACGGCGCATCGGCGACATCGAATTCGGCGATGAAGCGGTTAAATTTCCTCCCACGGAGGTCCTGCTTGCCTGGTACGACTATCTGTTCAAGGGCGTGCAGAACGAGTTTGCCGACGCGGGCAAGCCCGTGCACGTTTTTGTCATGGGCGAGAATAGGTACCATCAGGAATCGGATTGGCCTCCGCCGGAGAATAAAATCACTCGCTACTTCCTGCACTCGGGCGGTGCGGCCAATTCGCTGCGCGGCGACGGTGGCCTTTCCGTTACGCCGCCCAAAAAAGAACCGCCTGACAAATTCACATACGATCCGGCGAATCCTGTGCCCACCATCGGCGGCTCCCTCTGCTGCGACGCTGAGCACTACGAGCCAGGTCCGCGCGACCAGCGCGCTGCGGAAAACCGCAATGACGTGCTTGTTTATTCCACCAAGCCGCTTGCAGAGGATATGGAAGTCACCGGTCCGGTCACGCTTGAGCTTTGGGCCAAATCCTCCGCAGTGGACACCGATTTCACGGCAAAACTTGTCGATGTCTCACCCAGTGGTTTTGCCACGAATCTCACCGACGGAATTCTCCGCATGCGCTATCGCGATTCGCAGGAGAGGCCCGAGATGATGAATCCAGATCAGGTTTACAAAATTTCGGTGGACTTGTGGGCTACAAGCAATGTCTTTAAGAAGGGCCACATCCTTCGCCTGGAGGTTTCCAGCAGCAATTTCCCGCGCTTTGATCGCAACCTGAACACCGGCGCGGGTCAGGCGACGAGCCGCGAATTTGTCTCGGCCACCAACACGATCCTCCACGACGCCGAGCATCCCTCGGCGCTCTTGGCTCCTGTGATTCCCGCCGGAGCCGCCGCACAATGAGGTGATGGTCTCGGGAAATCGTCCAGCCGCGCTGGTACGCGAGCGGTGCGATCAGGTCCACTGGAATTACTTCCGCATAGACCGTGACTCGCCCGGACTGGTGGTTGAGAGAGTTATCGCCTGGTTTCGCCTCATTTCAGAGGCAATGCACCAAGGGGTTCGCCGCGTGGCTTCTTGCAAGCCGATACCTTGGTAGCCATCATAGGTCATGCACAGGCCGGTGCTCTTGTAAACCGCGAACTTGAAGCGGACGGACTCAATTGGTTTAGCGCTCGAATCGAGTACAACCAGCAGGTGCCGTTCACTGATATCAAGCCCATCGATTTTAAAACTCTTCCGCTGAGGCCACTCCTCCACTGGTCTCCTGTCGACTCGGATCTTAAGCCCGTGAGAATTTATCTCGCCATTTGGAAGGGTCGCAGGCTCTTTCCAAAACGGATCATCGATCCTCGCCGCAACGCAGACACTGCCCGGGCCTCGCCGCGCAGCCCCGGAAATCGAAACCAAGAGAACTAGCGTAAGCGCCATAAGTCCAGTTTTCACGATGTCTCCCAACAGCACTTCGGCAAGAATAGCAGTGACTATATGTCGAATCACCATACCGCTCATGATCCCACCATGGGCCCACTCGATGGTTAGTCGGGGATTCGGAAGTCCAGTTGGGCATCGTGGCGATAAGTCCCAGGAGTCGGCTTACCGCACAGGAGGTTTTTCCAGCCGCCACTAGCCCATTCCATCCCCAGTTCTGGGTACTCGCTGTCCTGTGGGATGGGGACCCGGGTAGACTGTGTCGGGACTCCGGAGCGGTTTCCTCGCGGCAGGCAGATTGGCAGTGAGATTTAGCTTTTTTCTCCGGATGAAGACAGGTGCGCTTCGGGCGATAGACCGCGTTCAGGGTCTACGAACAACCACGCCACGGCACCGAATACCGACAAACCCGCAGCGACAAAAAATGACGTGGTCCAGCCAAATCGAGACGCAAGAAACGGAGTCAGTGAGGCAGTGAGAGCTCCACCGAATTGATTGCCCATGTTCATGAAGCCGGAGACGGACCCAGAGGAACCGGAAGCTATATCGGCGGTGACGGACCAGAACGAGCTTTGCGAAAGATATAGTGTACCCGCACCTCCGGCGAGCACGATGCTGGCCAACCCGGCGCTCTGCACTTGCGAACCAAACGAAAGGAAGACGGCGGTCAAGACGAGCGCAAACACGGCGATGCCGCAGCGTCCTGCACGTTTTCCACAAAACTTGGTGATCTTGTCGCTGATCGCGCCGCCCAGGGGGCTGCATGCGGCCATAGTGAGAAAGAGAAGTGTTGTGTACGAAGCGCTAGCCTTCAGATTCAAACCCCGCACTTTGGCTAGGTAAATGAAGAACCAGGTAAAGAAAATCCAAGCAATATAGCCGAAACAGAAATAGGCGACGGTAACGGCCCAGACATTCTTCGAGGAGAGGATGTTGACCCACGGAATGCGGTCACCGGCAACGAGGCTAGGTTGATTCGATTCTTCGGCCGTGCGGGAGTGGGTCGAGGGCCTAACCGTTCGCCCGGCCTGAATGAATTCAAGTTCCGCTGGCGAGACTTTGGGATGCTCTTCCGGGGTATTCCGCGCAAAGAGATACCAAATTGCTCCGACGGCGAGCCCGATGATGGCGCTCAACCAAAACGACCATCGCCAACCGTAGTGGGTCATGATGTAGGTGATAAGGAACGGCGTGGCGCCTGCGCCGATGCCCACGCCGGCAAAAATCAGACCGTTGGCTCTTCCCCTCTCCTGCGAGGGAATCCAGCGCGAAACGAATTGGTTGGAGGCGGGGAACAGGACCGCTTCCCCTGCTCCCAGAAGAAATCGAGCCGCTGCAAGAACCAAGACAGCTGAAATTATCCCCGGTGGAACGGCGGCAGTAAGAGAAGTGAAAATCCCCCACCATACGACGCCGATGGCGAGTACGTGCCGCGATCCGAGGCGGTCGGCGAGCCATCCTCCCAAGGTTTGGAAAAACGCGTAGCCGAGCAAGAAGGCGCTGGTCAGCGAACCTAGCTGTACGTTGGTAAGGCTGAATTCTGCAGCAATGAAACTTCCGGCGATAGCTAGATTGATCCGGTCGAGGTATGCGACCGCACTCAGAATAAATAACCAAAGCACCAGCAGCCAGCGCACCCGACTCTTCGCGCCTTCAACCATGCAGACTCCCTCGATGCCTACTGCTAATGGGCACGCGGAGGCTCCCGGAAATGCAGTTCATCAGAGACGCGAACGAAAGCGCTGATTCGTTTACGCAGTGTGCGCCTTCAGAAATTTCACCAGTTCCTGGGCAATGGTCTTTTCTTCCCCGGGCTTCAGCATGAAGGAATTCATGGACAAGGCTTCGCCATGCTCTCCCGAAGAAAGAACGATGGAAGGTTTTCCGCCGCGCAGGGCAGTGGTGACTTCGCGGGGCGCAAGTTTGATGCGCGCGGAATCCCACTTGATGCGCAAGTGGGGAACATGGTTGGCGATTTCGGGGGTGGGGAAAGAAGTGGTCACGCCAGGAATTTTTGTCACCTGGCTAGAGATAAAATCCAGACGGCGTTGCCATTCCTTGTTCAGCGCCTCGTGATCTTCTTTCAAGTAAGATTCGAGCGCCTTGACCATCCCGACGATTTCTTCCTTGCCCACTTTCTGGCTGCGGCCGAGCGTGTCTTCATGCGGACTGTTGTTCAGCAGTGCGTAGGCGACTAAATCTTTCTTTCCCACGAGCAGCCCCGCGCATTGCGGTCCGCGAATCGCCTTTCCTCCGCTGAAGGCGATGAGGTCGTAACCCATGTTCGCGTAGTCCCAAAGGTGCGAGACGGGAGGTGTATCCGCGGCCGCGTCAATAAATGCAGGGATATTATTCTCATGGGCCAGCTTGACCCATTCCTCCACTTTGATCTGGCCCTCGTTGTCGGCGAAGTTCGAGAAATGCATCATCGCTGTTTGTGGATTGATGGCCTTTTTCAAATCGTCGCGTGATTCGACGACCACGAGTTTGATCCCGGTAGCGCGCAACTGATGGTCAAATGGATTGCGGTGCGATTTCTGGATGATGACTTCCGATTTCATCCCCGTTAAATCGGGCAACTGCTCGATGAACCTCGGATTGTCTCCAGTGAGGATTCCCGCAAGACCGGACTGCATTGCGGCGGCCGCGCCCGACGTGACGAGCGCGCCGTATCCCTCCGGCAGCTTGAGTATTTCCGCGATGCGCTTGCCGGCAGCCAGTTCCAAATCAGGAATGCTGACAAAATGGCGCCCTGCCATCGCCATCACTGCTTCAACTTCGGGACGCATCATGGAGCCGCCCAGAACAGTCATGGTTCCCTGGCCGTTGATGACGGTTGTTACGCCCAATTCTTCATAAACGTTTCCAGTTGCACCGAAACCCGTAACGGGCCCAGCCTTGGCGCCAGCACCAGCAGCCGGATAGGCAAACGACTTACGCCCGCTGAAAATCGTCCCCACCAGCGCGCCGAGTGTGCCCAGAAAAGTTCTGCGATTCCAGTTATCTTTGAATGCCATGGATCTACGCCTCCTTCTTTAAGTCGCGCACGACGGCAGCAATGCAGTTAATCTCCACGAGCGACTCGCCCGGCAATCCAGCCACAGCCACGGTAGTCCGAGCGGGGCCGCCATTCGGAAAGTACGTCTTGAAAACTGAGTTCATGCCGTCGTAGTAGTCCAGCTTCGCGAGATACACGGTAAGTTGAAGAATGCTGTCCATAGTGCCGCCGCCTGCTTCGACGACGGCCTTAACGCCGTCCATCACCATTTGAGTGTGCATTTCGATCGTCGGTGTTTTCCCCGCGTCCAATTTGTTGCCGCGCGAATGTGCGCCTTGCCCGGCAATGTAGATCAAACCATTGTGAATGATCAGCGGCGTGATGAAACCCTTGCCGGCAGGTTTTCCATCGCCGTCGAGTTTCCGGACCGTGCCGGTGCCCTGCGCAGCCGATGTCGGCGTTTCACCCGTCATTCCCGCGAAGCCGAGGCCTGGCAACAGCGCGGCCAACCGAGCGGCAAAACCTCTTCTCGTGCTGCGATCGGTAAACATTCCTGATTCCTCCTTCGAGTGATCGTGATTTCAAATCGTCCGTTCTTCAAGGCAGCCCAAAGCTAAAAACGTCGCTTCCCGCCGCGATGGCCACGTATTGTTTGGCCTTCACCGCGTAGCTCATGGGTGAAGCATGCATGTTCTGGCCCGTATTGAAGTGCCACAGGGGCTTGCCCGTTTGCGCATCAACGGCTTCAAAGGACTGAGCATCATCGCCGAAAAAGAGCAGTCCACTGGCAGTGGTCATAACCCCACCGGAAGAATGCCCGAGCCCTGTTTGAGAATAGCGCCAGACCGGTTTGTCGGATTCAAGACTGAAAGCGAGCAAACTTTTCTGGACATGATCCCCGGGGCTGTGGCGAGCGCCTGTGGAATAGTATGTCTTTCCTTCGGAAAATTCTTCTGGCTTTAACAGAAACTCATCGCAGTTTTCGCTCGCCAGGAAATAGAAGAGGCGAGTCGAGGGATTGTAAGAAGGAGAGTACCAGTTTGTGGCCCCGATGAATCCGGGGCAGATGCGCGTGCCCTCTGCCGTGGGTTGCACGCCGGTTCGAATTGGACGCCCCTGCGCATCAATGCCCTTCGCCCAATTGAGTTTTTCCACAAATGGAAAAGCGGAGAGGAATTTTCCACTAGCGCGGTCCAAAACGTAGAAAAATCCATTGCGATTGGCTTGGACAAGCAGCTTTCGCGGCTGCCCCAGATAGTTTGTGTCGACCAGGACGGGGGTTTCCGTCGCGTCGTAGTCATACAGGTCGTGCGGCGTAAATTGAAAATACCATTTGAGCTTTCCGGTATCCGGGTCCAAGGCCAGCACACTGGCGGTGTAAAGATCGTCCCCCGGGCGAGGACCGCCATCAAAATCGGGAGCGGGATTGCTGGTGCACCAATAAATTGTATTCAGTTCGGGATCATATGTGCCCGGCATCCAGGTGGTGCCGCCGCCGCGCTTGTAGAGTTCGCCGGGCCAGCTCTCGGAGCCAAACTCGCCGGGCCCGGGAATTGTCCAAAAGCGCCACACTCCTTTTCCCGTCTCCGCATCGAAGGCGGCGATGAAACCACGGACGCCGTCGTCACCGCCGGACGTTCCCACCAGCACTTTGTCCTTCACGACCAGCGGAGCGCTTGTTGCTCCGTAATTCTTGTTTCCTTCAGCGTAAGGAACGTCCCACAGTAGATGGCCTGAGCGTGCATCCAGACAGAGCAGATGGGCGTTGTCCGTTTCCATATAGAGGTGCGAGCCGAGAATTCCAACGCCGCGGTTGTGATGTTGCGAGGCATCGTCGATCAGTCCTTCGGTGATCGGGCGCGAGTAATGCCAAATGAGGCGGCCCGTCTGCGCATCCAGTGCGAAGGCATCGTTTGCGGAAGTGACAAACATGAGGCCGTCGAAAACCACCGGCGTGACTTCCATGCTGTTTGAATTGGACACGTGGAAAACCCATTGCGCGCGGAGCTGCTCGACATTTTTCGGAGTGATCTGTTCAAGGCTGCTGAAGCGGCGGCCGGTGTAATCGCCATTGTAGGAAAGCCAATTCGCGCCCACTGGCTGCGCCGCGAGAGCTTCCGAAGTCACGCGGATCGAAGTGGAAATGGAACCGTTTCCCGCGTCTTGCGTTTGTGCCCGCGTTTGGAGCTGAAGGAAACCGGCGCAGAGCATAGCAGCGGTAACCAAAAATCTGCGCACCAGAGCGGGAAAACCCACTCTTTCCACCGACTCCATGAAAGTATCTGCCATTTGCTAAGAGTTTCTATACTACGGCGTGCTTCCAGGTTCCAGGCCCAATTTTAGTATTTAAATCGAATCAGTATCGTTTATATAGTCCTACAGACGCCCAAACTTCTTTACCGCTTCCTGGATGGACTTGAGCTTTTCGATCCACGCATACATCGAGTGCTCTTTGAAATCCATCTCCTGCGCCAGCGCAAGGACTTGCGGCGCACTCGCACGAGGGACCACTACCACGCCATCGGCATCCGCGACGACGATATCAGCGGGACTTACCTTGACCCCATCGCACACGACTGGAATGTTTGATCCCGCGAAGCGATAGTGGCTTATCGAAGTGGAAGGAACAATGCCCAAGGCGTACACGGGAAATCCAATTTTTTGCAAATACGCTGTATCTCGCACTCCTCCATCAATCACCGCGCCAGAAAAATTGCGCGAGTACATCGCCGTGCCCATCAGGCCTCCCATTCCGGCGATGTCGGCGCCGTCCTCGACAACCATGACGTACACGGAATTTGGAGTGCCCTGATCGATTGCAGCAAGCATCCCAGTGAGCGCGCTTGGATCATTGTTGCTCTCTTTCTTCAAAAGCACGGTAAGCGCAAATCCAGCAAACTTCGTCGGGAAAATGGGGCGCATCCGATGGGTCATATACATCTTGTGTCCGCTGATTTGTTCGAGCGCATCGGATACGGAGGCCGCTTCGACGTGCCGGAATCCTCCGAGTAGCGAAGCGTCATCGCTCGGCTTCGCAGCTTCCTGGCCGGAGTTCGCTGAAGGTGGCCAGGCCCATCCTACAATTCCCGCCAGGACAAGACTCATGGCTAGAACTCCTCCGCAGACAATGGTGCGCCCGAAAAAGCCGGCGAATCTGTTCATGGAATCCTCCTCAAAGACAGTGTGAAGCACGGACTCTAATACTCTATTACGCTCACTCGCCTAACGTATGCCGCCTCAATTGAAATTCGATGCGGTCGAATGGGCCGATGCCCCCCTCAACGGAATATCGCGCCGTTTCATTGGAGCAGGATTTTTTGCAAAGCAAATGATACTTTTAGCTCGTCAAACTTGATAGGGAGCGCGACAAAATCGCTTTCTGCCGCGACCAGCCAAATGACTGACGTCCGTTCGCGCATCACGACTTGGTTCAAGGCGGGTTTCATTCTGCTTTCCTCGCGCCATTTTCTCTGCGTGGCCATTGCTTCAGTATTTTTTGCTGCTGGCGTGTTGTTGTTACAGGCCGGCGCGCAGAATACGAAATCCCCAGCCAGGAAAAATCGGGCGGGAGATTCTGCTGCTGAGAATGGCCGGAAAACGTTTGAATCTGTTTGTGCCACATGCCATGGTTTGGATGGGCACGGCGGCGAACGCGGGCCTAACATCGCCACACGCGCCGAAGTCCAACAGTTGTCCGACGAGGAAACTCTGCACGTCCTGCAGACAGGAATACCGGTGGCGGGGATGCCGCCGTTCGGTGCGCTGGGCGTACCGAAGATCAACGCAGTGGTAGCCTACTTGCGAGTTCTGCAGGGTGGAGGCAAAGCTTCTCCTATTCTGGGAGACGCCCAACGCGGGAAATTACTTTTCTTTGGAAAGGCGCGTTGCGCGAACTGTCACATGATCGGCGGCTTAGGTGGATTCATCGGAGCCGATCTGTCTTCTTACGGTTCGAACAGTTCGGCGAAGGAAATCCGAACCGCGATCACCGTTCCCAACCAGGATCTGGAACCACGGGAAAGAACCGTGCTCGTGACTACGCGTGAAGGCCGCCAATTCACGGGTATAGCGCGCAACGAAGATAATTTTTCACTGCAATTGCAGACGCTGGACGGAACTTTTCATCTGCTCTCTAAGACGGACCTTACGCATTTCGAATATCTGCCAAAATCACTTATGCCATCGGACTACGGCTCCGTGCTGAGCGCCACGGAACTGGATGACCTGGTACGCTATCTCGCGCAAGCCGCTCGAGCGGCAAAGAAAGTGCAGGCATCCAGAACAAAATCGGAGCTTGAGAAAGAGGAGGACTGACCGCTCGCCGAGCAATTGGCGTTTTTCCTCTCGCAGTTTCTGAGATATAGAACGCAAGGATATCTTCTCGGCACGGGACCTGGAAAATGAAAAGAGTGCCGCTTCCGCTTGCTCTGCTGCTGATAGGGATCATCTCCATTGGCTCGACAAGGAGCCGTCGCACCCGAACGGCCTTTCGAATTGCTTGCTGAATCGCCGAAATTTTGGACGCTTGTGGATCACGACGCAAAGCTCTCGACCGTCGCCACCGGGTTTGGATTTACGGAAGGGCCGGTTTGGGATCCCACGGGATTTCTCTACGTCAGCGATGAAGAAATCAACAAAATATTCCGTGTCTATGTGGCCGACGGTCGCAAGGAGGAAGTTATCTCGCTTGGCGACCCCGACGGAAATACGTACGACCGCGAGCGCCATCTGCTGGACTGTGCGAGCGTTTTGCGCGCCATCATCCAGGTCGAGCCGGATGGCAAATACAAGATCCTGGCCGACCGCTACCAAGGGAAACACTTCAATAGCCCTAACGACGTCATCATTGGTCCGGACGGTGCGATCTATTTCACCGACCCGACTCTCGATTTGGCGAAGGGAGAGAGGCAGGAGATTCCTTTCCAAGGTGTGTATCGCCTCGATTCGAATAACGAAGTGCAATTGCTGACAAAAGATTTGGCCCAGCCCAACGGGCTGGCCTTCTCCCCCGATGGAAAGAGTTTTTACATCGATGACAGCAAGCAAAGAAATATTCGCGTTTATGGCCTCGGGCCCGACGGCTCGCTGACAAATGGCCGCATCTTCGGAGGAGAGCCCGGTGGCAAAAGCGACGGCGTACCCGACGGAATGAAAGTAGACAGGAATGGGAATCTCTACGTGACGGGACCGAAAGGCATCTGGGTGTGGAATCCGCAAGGCCACCATCTCGGCACGATCGCCATGCCGGAGCAGCCAGCCAATCTCGCTTGGGGTGACGCCGACTACGGCACGCTATACATCACTGCGACCACCTCTGTGTACCGGCTGAAAACCAAAGCGCACGGTTTCGTCCCTTATCTTTCGAATTCACCTTGAAATGGCCGGTCGCGAAGCGGCTCTCTCCAGCGAATGAGGCCCGTGCCGCTTTGTCATCACTTGGAAGCAATCAAGTATGGAAACTTTATCGGATCAGCGATCAGGCCGATTGCGCACTGCAATGAGGGACACCTGCTCCAGATCCGGGTAATGCCCTTCTTCATCGGGCTTTCGTTCGACGGGCTGGGTCTGTTGAACCGTCGTCTGTGCCGGCAGGGCTCCGTTGAAATATTTCCTGTACACTTTCTCAAGCACCGCCGATTCCGATAAATCGTCCAGGTAAACTGTCGTCGAGACAACTTGATCGAACCTCATGTCCGCCTCCTCCAAATTGTCGAGGAGGTTTCGCATCGTCTGGCGAACTTGTTCCACAGGAGTCGCTGCGTACACGCCGCCATTGGGGCCAGGAATGAATCCACTCTTAGCGGAACAATACAGCGTGTCACCAGCGAAAACACAAGGGCTCGCGGTCGGGCTTGGCCGCATATTCTTCGGGCGTATTGCTCGCCGCTGGCTTAGATCGCGCACGGCTACGCCTGTGTATGCAATATGGACACCTTCGGGCAGAGCCGACACTTCGATGGTAGCGCGCGCCGGCGTGTTCCCGAATTCGAAGCGTCGGGCGTAGTGTTCATTCATAATTCGTATCGGCACTTCCCGCGTCATGTAAGGGTTCACGAACACCAGATTGCTCATCTTGAGACCCGCGGCTTCCACGACTGCCGTTAGGCTGTCGAGCGCAAGATCAACCTGAGCGGCCGGATTCTGCAACACCTTTCCGCTTGAGGGCTTGCTGCTCGGCATCGTGGAAACAAATAATCTGTCGTACGTCAGCATTCCTGGAGAGTAGGCCTTGTTCGGTTTGAAGCTGGCCGGAAACACGGGCTGAATCCCTTTAAGATCGCGGACAGCGACGGCAGTAATTTGCAAGGGAGGTTCAGGGACCCGGGCAACGCCCAAGACTGCACGCGCGGGCGGAATCTTCGGGAAATAATCGGCGAAAACTTTGTCCAATTCGCCGTACTGATTTATGTCTTCAAGATATACCTGGACGTAAACCAGATGATCCATCGTGAGGCCCACGGCTTCGAGCGCGCTTCTTACATTCTCAAGAGACTGTCGGAGCTGATCCGCAAAGTTCGCGGGAGTGCTCCCGTCCTGGCGGCAAGGTCCCTGACCAGAGACATATACATAGTCCCCCGCCTCGATTGCGAGAGGACCGAATGCATGATGCGAAGCCTGCACCGGTTGCGAAGAGACCGTTCGCAATTGAGCTTGCACTCCCGCCGCAAAAGAGAGCAGCGTCGCGACCAGCAGAACCATGAATCTCATGCCCCGTTTCCTTTGCGTGCCGAAGCTAGAATTGCCCGCAGCCGCTGTCCCACAATCATTTCTTCTCCGGGCTGGATCGTCATGGAAACCAACTCAATATGACTCTGTTCTTTGATCTCCTTCTTATCTGGCTTCGGTACTCCTTCTCGCACCGCAGACACCATGCTGGGGTTGTCCGCACCGAGCACTTCGATAACAGGATCGCCTGCTCTTAACTTCTGAGCGCAGTCGCCGATGGTAAAGCCCCAGGCCTGCTGATCCCACGAAACCCTCAAAGTTGGATAGCGATTCCCGTCGTCGGGAACATAGATTTCCGTTTTCACGCCGGACACTGTCACAACCAATTTTGCGATGCGATCCACTCGGGTGTTCCATTCGCTATAGAGTTTCTTGGAATCCATTTTCAGCCAGGTTTCTATTGCCGTCAGGCACCCAATCACTTCTTCCTTTCCCACCTTCATCGGACGGCATACCGCCCCCTCAAAGGGGGCGGAGTTGCGCAGGGCCGCCTCGATCAAGTCCTTTCGGCCCAGCAGCACGCCGCTGCACTGGGGTCCCTGCAGGCCCTTGCCTCCAGAAAATGTATACAGGTCAATATTCATCCGCGCATACAACTTTATGTTTTCGATCGGTGGAATACCGGCGGCATCATCGAGCAGTATGGGCACGTTGCGCTCTTTGGCGATCGCCACCTCGCGCATGAGTTTATCCCCGAGATCCGTGGTGTAAATCATCGCTGTGTTGCCGGTGATGGCATTCGCAATTTCTTCCGGCTTCTCCACGATGATCAACTTGGCTCCCGTTAGCCGGATGGCGCTGTCGAACGCGCTCCGACCTCCGACCATCACTACTTCGTGCTTCAGTCCCGTGGAGTCCGGGAGTTGCCATATCTTTTGTGGGTCACTTCCCGCCATGCATGCTGCAGTTGCGGCGGCCATGGCCCCGGCGGCACCGGAGGTGATCATTCCGGATTCCGCGCCCGTCAGCTCTGCCAGTCTGCGCCCCACGCCGCGTTGCAGTTCGACCATGTTGACAAAGTATTGCGCAGCTTCGGCCTGAGCGGCGCGGGCTTCAGGAAACTGCAGCGATCCGCTCAGATAGGTCCATGTTCCCCGGCAATTGATGACCGTTTTGACCCCCAGGCGGCTGTACACATTCTCTTTTGTGTCGTACCCGATCGCAGCAGCGGATTTTTCGTACAGATGGTGAGCTGCAACTTGGGCCAACAGCGGCGAGGCGGCCAGTATTTTCATAAATCCGCGGCGGTTCCATTCTTGTGCGAAAGGCATGTGGTTCCTCCCGACAGCGTGGTGTCTACTGGGCGAAGATTAAGGTTCCAAAGTGTTCGGGCACGTGGTTGGGGTCCCGGTTAACTACGCAAGTCGGCTGCCAGCACATGAAGTGACGTACGGGATCTTCGCCGAGTCCGTCGATGCGGTACAGGTTGACCCGCCATTTAGTCGCGGGCTTCGCCGGTTTTTCACTGACCGACCGCAGCGGCACCCGTGCCGCTGCGTACCAGACATGGTTCTTTTCGTCGATGCGGCCCTGTCGTTGCCAGCCGGAATTCCAGTTGGCGTCGTAGCTGTCTCGATTTAGATCGACGGCTAAATCGACCCAGTCGCCCGTTGGCGCGATCTCAAATTCGCGATATTGCTTGATGTTGCTCCAATCGTCGCCCAGAAAGAACTCGACTACGTCGCGGTCCCACAGTTTGAGGCGGTCTTTGCTGTTATCCGCAGGCAGCCAGAGGTTCAGCTCGCTGTACGGAGAGATGAACAACAGGTACAGATCGGTGTCGGTCCAAAACGCGCGCACTTCGGTCCTGAGTTTGGGATAGTTGATCTGCTGTGTGCAATCTCTCTCGATCCAAGTAGACGCCGCGTGCGACCAGGTTGCCGAGTTCGGATCAGTATTCAGGTCCGGCGCCTGCGGGACTTGCGGAACGGAGAAACTGGCGGTGGGGGATGCAACTTCGCACACCTCCCCCGCAAATGCGAGGGTCAGCGCTAGTACCACCAATGACAGGCTCTTTGTGAATATCATCTGTTATGGCCGGGGCGCGTTTTTTAACTCCGGGGCCATTTCATACGCCTTTTCGAACTCTGCCTGCGCCTCCGTCTCCTTTCCTTCCTGATGCAGAACCAACGCAAGATTGTAGTGCGCTTCCGCATAGCGCGGCTTTAGGCGCACGGCCTCGATAAACTCCGACTGCGCCATGAGGACGTCGCCCGCCTGCAACAGCACCAACCCGAGATTGTTGTGCGCTTCCGCAAAATTCGGATCGCAGCGCACGACTTCCCGGAAGACATTGGCAGCGCCCGCGGTATCGTTCTTCTGGCTGAGGACCAGTCCCAATTGTATCCGGGCGTCAGTGTACTTGGGTTCGAGACTGATAGCTTCATTTAGTTCGTGAACAGCTTCATCCGGATGCGCGGATTGCGCCAGCGCGAGACCAAGATTGTAATGTGCCTCGGCCAGATCGGGGTCGGACATCACTGCCCGCTGGAGTTCCTTGATCGCGCGTGCGCGATCGTTCTGACGCCAATAAAGCAGCCCAAGACTGGAGTGGGCCTGCGCATAGTCCGGTTTCAACTCGAGCGCTTTCTCATAGGCCGCCATGGCACGTGCCGTGTCTTGCTTGCGCTCCCAGGTTACGCCGAGAAAGTAATGGCCAGTCGGCAGCTCGGGACTTTCCTCCACGGATTTCTCGAAGAGCGCGCGCGCTTCGTCAAACTTCTCCTGCTTCAGCGCCTCCACGCCCTGAATGATTAGCATTTTCGATTGCGCCAGACGAGCGCGGAAATCGTGCAGCGCATTTAACTCTTCCAATTCCTTCTTCGCAGCGGTGGTCTCGCCCCGCGTACGCAACGCGATACCCAGGTTGTAGTGCGCCTTTTCGAAGTCAGGCTTCAGCTCGATTGCCCGCCGAAATGCCGCGATCGCGTCAGAGGTGTTGCCGCCAGCTTTGAGCTCCATGCCGAGGTTATATTGCGCCTCTGGATCTTTGGCATCGAGGTCGACGGCTTTGCGGAACTCGGCGAGGGCGCCCGCGTGATTACCCTGGCGGCGCAGCGTCACACCCAGCAGCGAGTGGGCCGTCGCATAGCGGGGATGAAGACGGAGGGCGCGGCGAAGCTCGGCCGCGGCACCCTCCAGATTGCCGAGCTGTCCCTCGGTCAGCCCCAGCTCAAAATGCATCTCCGCAGAAGGGTTCAACTTGAGCGCCTGCTGCAGCTCGCCCTCCGCCGCCGAAGGATTGTTTTGCTCCAAATAAATGCGTGCCAGGAATCGATGTACGACGGCGCTGGAAGGATCGAGATCTACCGCCGTCTGCAGTTCCTTGAGGGCGGCGGCTAGATCGTGCAGGTCGTACCTGGTCGCGCCCAGCCCATAGTGCGCATCGGCCCACTTCGGTTTGAGCCGCACGGCCGCTTCGAACTCTTCAGCGGCCTGTTTGGGGTCGCCCTTATACTTCAGTACGAGCGCCAGATTATAATGTGTATCCGGGTCAGCGGGTTCGAGGGCCAGCGCCTTCCGATAACTCGCGATGGCCTCATCCCAAGACTTCGCTTGCGACAGCTCAATCGCCTTTTGCCGATACTGTGCGGCGCTCTGTGCGGCGGATACCAGTTGAGCGACGCACAAGACGCTAAAAAAGAGTGTCAACGCAATACCGAAGACAACGCTACCGCGGATTCGCGAAGCTTGTTGTGTTAATTTCATCGCAGTGATTTAACCTGCGGCGGGGCCACGGGTCAATCAGATGATCTTCACTCTGCGGCGTCGCCGATTACCAGAAGAATTTTGCGCTGACCTGCCCAATACGCGGATCGCGCGCGCTGGTCACGACTCCGAAGTCCGAGCCGTTGATGTCTCCAGAAGGATTCTTAAATTGCGCGTGGTTGAAGACGTTGAAAAATTCGAAACGCAGATCGAAAGCGAAATTCTCCTTGATTGTGGTCCGCTTCAATATTCCGAAATCGGTGTTGTTGAATCCAGGGCCGTGGAAGAAGCGGCGGTTGGCGGTGCCAAAAGTTCCAAAGGTTGTGTTGAGCGCAAATGCGCTGGGCAGGAAGTAGCATCCATAGCCAGTTTTGCTCGGATCCGGAGCAGTGGGATCGTAAGAGGGGCAAGTTGTATTCTGCTTTCGCGGGTCCCACTTGACGACCGGGCCCACGCGATCCGGCATGTCCGTGGCGGAACTCCCTGCCAACGACACATCATCGCTGCCCTGGTTCAACTGGATGGGGAAGCCGGTCGAGAACCGCGTGATCCCCTGAATCTGCCAGCCTTGGGTCAAGCGCTTGGGCGCGTTGGCGAAAGCCCGGTCGAACGGGACAGCCCAAATGTAACTGACGACAAAATTGTGAGTGATGTCGCTCGAGGAAAGCCCCCGGCTCAACTTGGGATTTTGGAAATTCACCAAGTCGTTGAAGGCCGAAGAATCGTCGAGGCCTTTGGCAAAAGTATACGCTGCCAGGAAGGTGAAATCGTTGGCCTTGCGTTCTACTGTAATTTGCCCGGCGTTGTAAATCGAATTGGCGGAGGTCAGTGTATTGGTATTTCCGGAACCGAAGCAAACCTGCGCCCCGCCGGGGCAGAAATTTGGACCTAATATCTGGTGCCGGGTGCTGTATACGCAGCCCGGAAGAGGTGTGGGACTCACCGTCAGACAAGAAACGGTAGCTGACGGAAGTTGGAAAACGTCGTTCTCGTTGCCAGGTCCGCAGCCGGAGGTTCCCGCGGTCACGTCGATTGCCCCTTGTGCCGTGAGCTGCTGGCATAGAGCGGCTGAGCCGGGGTTCGCTTCCCGCTGGGTGATGAGGCGGTGTCCCTCGGTGCCGACATATGCCACGGTGAGCACGGTGGATTTGCTCAACTCGCGCTGGATGGAGAGATTGAAGTGTTCCGCGTAAGGGAGTTTGTTGTGCTTGTCGTAGCCCGGAAAAAAGTTGAACGGCTCGTAGACCGAAAAGTCCAGGGTCTTGTTGGACGGGGCGCCCGGAACCGGCGCCGTGAACGGAAAACGCTGCCCCAAGGACTGTCCTGAGGCCCGAATGCGGAACGGTTCTTCAAACAAGACCGATACGGGCGAGGTCCAATAGAGGCCGAACGGCGCATCGGCCACCTCGTAAAACAGGTTCAGGTCCTCGACGGACGTGTAATACAGACCGTAGGAAGCTCGGATACTGGATTTGCCCGGACCGCCAAAAACTTTGCCCAGAATGCCGTCCGAGAATCTCGGCGAATACGCCAAACCGAGTCGTGGGCCGACGTTGTTGTATTTCGTCTCGGCGAGGGTCTTGGGAATGCCAGGGTCACCCGGAAATACCAAGCCTGTGGGAGAGAGCGGAAACATCGTCGATGTTTGTCCTGGGTTGAAGGTCTGAATCTTCCCCTGCGTGTCGTACCACGGCATGCTCACTTCCCAGCGCAACCCCAGATTCAGCGTGAGATTGGATTTCAACTTCCAGGAATCCTGGAAGAAGGCGCCTCCATAGCGAGTACGCGAATCCAGGAACTGTTCAGCAGCCTGGGTGTAGGGCGCATTGGTCGTTGAGGGCGCGCCGAGGAGGTAGTCCGCAAAATCGGCTCCCGTGACCGTGCCATCAAATGTGAAGCCCCCATTCGGGTTGGCAAAGTTACGTTCGTTCACTTGCAGGTAGCGGAATTCCCCACCAATTTTCCAGGTATGTTTGCCTTGGTTCTTCGAAAAAACGTCACTGACCATATAAGTGGTATTGGGTTGGAAGGTGTTCAGCGTGGGCACGCCAATGTTCAAGCCGTTGTTGCCGATGTTGGGAAAGCTGATCTGAGGCACATACTGTGGATATCCGGCCAGCGGGACAATGCCGAGGGTGTTGGCGCCCGTGATAAACCCAAGGTCAGAAAGGTTGGCGAAGCTCCCCGCAGGGTTGTCCTTGTGGAGCGCGACGCGGAAGAAGCTCAACCGTGCCTCGTTGACCGCAGTCGGTCCTTGTGTCTTGGCGTTGCTCATCACGAACTCTTGTGCCCGCGAAGGCGTGACCGTCGGAAAGCCCGGCACAGACGCGAAGCCGGCCAGATCGCTCCGAACGTTTGAGCGATCGAAATGGTAATACCACGACCAGTTTCCCGTCTTCTGGTTGTTGAAATCCACTCGCTCTCCGATTTTATCGTCGGTGGTGATGTTTCTCCCGCTATTATTCGAATAGTTGTTTGTAGCTACTGGAAGTGTCGGCGCCGGAATATACGGGAGGATGGCCTTGGAGGGTGCTGACCAGGCCGACTGCGGGATCACCGCCAGTCCGGAGACAGGATCAACGGGAAATACGCACGCGTTCGGTCCTGTGCTGCTCGTGCAGCCGGGATAACTGTAAGGCTCGTCCAGGCCGCCTTGCGGCGCCACGGCGTAATTCAAGCGAGTCGAAAGCACCTGTGCCCAGTACGAGCCGGCAGGAACACAATTCGTTGTTGTTGGATCCTGACAGGTGCCGCCAGCGGGGCCGGTACCGGTGCCGTTGGGGGCCATGCTCGCAGGGGCAAAGTTGCCTAGACGCTGATCCGCAGTGGGTACCGTAACCTGGCTGGCTTCCGCGCCTTTCACCTCCCTCGTGCCCTGGTAATCCGAGAACCAGAAAAGCTTGTTCTTCCAGATCGGCCCGCCCGCCGCATAGCCGAACTGATTGCGCCGCAACTCGGACTTGGACCCGAAAAAGTAATTCTTAGCATCCAGCTTGTCATTGCGCAGAAACTCGAAGACGTCCCCGTGAAAGCCGTTGGTGCCGGATTTGGTGATGGCGTTGACGACGGCACCGCTGAATTTGCCATATTCGGCATCAAAGCTGTTGGTGATGAGGCGAAATTCCTCGATCGAGTCCAGATTCGGGACCAAACCTGCCCCCAGGTTGCGTCCCTCACTGACGTCGCCGCCATTCACCAGGAATGCGTTCGCCGTCTCCCGCTGCCCATTCACGGAAAGGTTGCCGGGGTTCAAACCGCCCGAAACCGGCCGGTCCTGCTGGATTGTCTCGGCGGTGGCGGGAGCCACGCCGGCCTGTAGGCCAAGCAGATCGATGAAGCTGCGCCCGTTCAGCGGCAGGGCCAGCATCTTCTTCGACTCGATCACATCTCCTAACTGCGTGCTTTCTGTCTGCACTTGCACGGCGCTGGCCTCGATGGTGACCTGCTGTTGCACGGTGCCAACCTCGAGCGCGACGTCAACGCGCAATTGGTCGTTCACCTTCAAATCGATGTCCGTCGTCGTGAACGTTTGGAATCCCGGGGCAGTAGCAGTGAGCTTGTAAGTCCCCGCCGGCAATGCCAGGAAGCGAAAGGAACCGTCCGCAGCCGAAACCGTTTCCTGCTTGAAATTGGTTTGCACATTCGTGGCTACAATGCGTGCGCCAGCAACCACAGCTTGGGTGCTGTCACGCACCACGCCGAGGATCGATCCAGTCACATCCGCACGCAGAACATTCGGGCTGAAGAGTGTTGTGAAAGCGAGCAAAAGAGTTAAAGCTACATGTTTAAATCGATTTTGCATTAGGCACCCCCAGGTGCGCGTAGCATGTCACGAAATACTAGAAGCAATCAAGCAGGTTCATACCCGGCGGAAGGTGAAAAACTCAGGTCTGAACCTGGCGACGAATCCAATTCTCGATCTGCATTCCAGAGGCAATTGGGGTTGGGGCTAAGAGGCCGGTGGTTTGCGCCTTCAGAGCTTGAGCGAATGCTGCAGAGCATTCACGACATTCCTGGGAATTATCGTGTCGACGATGCCAAGCGTGATCAACCAAATGCGAGTGACCAAAGCCCAAGCGATTTTCAACTCATCGTCGATTTGAACCCAGTATAACGGATGTTGAGACATGGTGGTCGATCACCCGATACTCCCAGCTGTGTTCATGGTAGCAATGCAAACCATGCATGGTTGGATGGTTGGCAAACCGGAGATATGGTCGTTTGGTTATCTTGGCGGTTGTGCCTGAGTGAAGTTATTCCGCCCGTTGGGCGCGCGCTCGGCAGTTAGCCGCAGGTCTGCGAATCGGTCCAGTCCTGGGAAGCTGTCCGACAACAAACTTTCCTGGGTCGATTCATCACTTCCCATCTGACGCTGGCACCGAGTTGTACCGAGTGCACCGAAAGGACGGGTTGAGAAACAAGAGGAACTTCTCGCGTTAAGTGCTTCGACTTGTTTAAGATTACAGAGCGTATGCCAATGGCTCGTTATGATGGAACGTCTGTCCTTTGCGTAGAGGGTCAACGAGCCACAACAGTGTCCCCACGGAGAGTAAATGGTTTAGAATCAATGAAGCCAGCGCGCCCGTAGCTCAGTTGGATAGAGCGTCTGCCTTCTAAGTGGACGCAAAATCAGTCTAAGTCGTTGCTTCGGTTGCGCTTACGAGTTTTGGGCCATCCTTGAGTTGCTCCAAAGTTGCTCCATCGTCGTTTGCTTCTGATCCAGCCCTCTCGTGTCAAGCTCAGATCGACATAGCGACATAGCCGCCCTCGGGTCGCATCGCGGCTCGTTTGGCAGTTTCGCTGACTTGTTTGGTCTGTTTCTCGACCTCCAACCTGTCTGGCCGCTAACACTTGTCCTGACTGGATCACTTCCGAGCGCTCAATTCGCTGTCTTTCCTGGTTCGCTACGCGTCCGGCTGTGGCAGCGCCGCGATCCTTCGAAGCATGCTGACAAACCAAATCGAGTTTCTCAGTCATCGGGATTGATTGACGGGTGGCCCGTCTGGAGTGGGCATGTCAGAATTTGTTTCGGCCGATCTGCCAACACTTCGGATCTTCGACGTGACTGAACGGCTTTGACCAGTCCATTTAGTACACCTAAGAGTCACAACCCGTTTGGGACTGAGTCCGGACCAGTAGGCGCGCTAGGACGTTAGTCAGCCCATCGAGAGCAGTCGCGTCTGGCAGCGCGAAGGTCAGGCGTGGACGACCGCGATCGTCCGGTTCCACGAGATCGGTGAGGTTCTGTTTCAAAGTTGCTACCATAGCAGTCGTCGCCGCCTTCGATTCCGAGGAATCCGATGGCGCCGGCAACAGTTCACCAAGGAATTGAAAAGCGGCGCTAAGCAGGTGACCGCCGCTGATGGCGAGACTTTCGCGGCGGGCACTGCGTTCCGCGGCAGCCCGGGCTACGGCGAGTTCACTCTCCCGGCGGAGACTTTTGTCCGATGGGGCTTCGGGGCGGACGCCGAGCAGAACTTCGAGACGCCGGCGGAGTTCTTCGATGCCGCCGGCGAGATCGACTTGATCCACGTCGCTCTCGGCATCCAGGGCGGCAAGGGCTAAATCGTGCTTCGCGGAAAGCGTGCTGAGCAGTTTTTCTTCGA
>DASQYT010000435.1:0-29683 GCA_035639075.1 Candidatus Elarobacter sp. | reverse complement strand
TAGCCCTCAAAGGGGAGTGTCATGAAGAGGTTATTGCTGGCAGCATTGCTGCTTGTGAGCGGGAGTGTGGCGCGAGCGCAGATGAGCGCGCCCACTTTGAAGATCGACAGGGGGAATGCGGCTCAAGATTTCTCGGCGACTTCCGCAGCGAAGGCCACGCTCCTCAGTGACCTTGCCGCAGCCGACACGCTTTCCACGCCGGCCATCAAACTGGCGAACCCGTTCGTCGCGCCGATTGTCGCGACGGCTCTAGCCCTGCCGCTTGATAACGCCGAGCCGGCTTCGCCGTCACCACAGCCGAAGTTTCTTTACGGAAGCCGCGGCGACTATCGCTGGGAATTGGGTCTCGGCGCCAGCTTGTTGAGATTTCAATCGTCGGTCTACAGCGCGAGCGCTGTCGGCATCAACACTTCCGTAGTCTACTTCACAAACGAGTGGTTCGGGATCGAGGGCAATGTCAGCGCCGTTTATGCCCCAACGATTTACGTCAACGAGCACGTGAAGATTGCCACTTACGGCGGGGGTCCAAAGATCACTTGGCGGAAGCAACAGTGGGAACCCTGGCTGCACGGAATTTTCGGCGGCGCACACGCACAGCCGCAGTCCTCAGGATCCAGCCGCAATTCTTATGTCATCAAGGTTGGCGGCGGAGCCGATTACCGCTGGAATCCGCGCATCTCTTTCCGTGCGGAGGGCGACTACGTGCGCACCGGTTTTTTCAGCCAGTCGCAGAATAACTTCCAGATCGCGGGCGGATTCGTTTTCCACTTTTAAAGCCCCGCGGCTTTTTCAAGAATCGCTTGGCAATTAGGCCGCGTCCGGCTACCAGATTTTGCAGGCTTGCTCGCGCACCATCGCCTGGCCCTTCTTGCAGCCGAAGGCTTCCGCAAATTCCGCCATATTCGAAAGCGGTCCGTTGCCGCGGAATCTTGGCAGGGGGTGCGGATTGGTGTTGGCCAGCAACCGCGCATATTCAATGCGCTCGTTGGAGCCCCAGACTTGCGCCCATCCGAGGAAAAAGCGCTGCTCCGGAGTGAAGCCGTCTTTGTCCGGCGGCCGCGGCTTGCCCTGAAGTGATTTTTCGTAGGCTGCGTACGCGATGGTCAGCCCGCCCAGGTCGGCGATGCTCTCGCCCAAGACCAACTTGCCGTTTTCATGCAAGTCGCCATCAACCACGTAGCTGGCGAATTGATCGGAGACGCAGGCGGCGCGCGCCTTGAAATTCTTCAAGTCTTCCGGGCTCCACCAGTCTTTCAAATTGCCTTTCCCGTCGAATTTGCTGCCATGGTCGTCGAAACCATGCGTGATTTCATGCCCGATGACCGCTCCCATGCCGCCATAATTCACTGCGTCATCGGCGTTGGGATCATAGAAAGGTGGTTGCATGATGCCTGCGGGGAAGACGATTTCATTCATGCTGCTGTTGTTATAGGCGTTCACGGTCGGCGGTGTCATTCCCCATTCGGTTCGGTCCACGGGCTTGCCGATCTTGTTCAGACGGCGCGCGAAATCAAATTCCGCCCCCCGCACCTGGTTTTCGGAGTAGGACCGGCGGTCGATTTTCAGAACGGAATAATCACGCCATTTGTCGGTGTAGCCGATTTTCACCGCGAAAGCTTCGAGCTTTGCGGTAGCTTGCTTGCGTGTCTCCGGTCCCATCCAGGGAAGTGTTTGCAGGTCATCGCGCAGAGCAGCGATCAAGTTGTGCACCATTTCGAGCGCGCGGGCCTTCGCTTCAGGCGGAAAATATTTCTGCACGTAGACCTGGCCGAGGGCCTCGCCTAGCACGCGATCCGTTGCTTGCACGCAGCGCTTCCAGCGGGGCTGGATTTCCTTAGCGCCGGTCAGAGTCTGGCCGCGAAAATCGAAATCTTCGGCGACAAACTTTTCGGGGAGTCCGGGAGCTACAGCATTCACCAGGTGCCAACGCAAGTAGTCTTTCCAGTCGGCGATGGGAGTTGCGGTCAACTGCGTGTCCAGGGCCTTGAAAAAGTCCGGCTGGCCGACGTTGATCTCCTTCAGCTCCGGATGCCCAGCGGCCTTGAAATAAGCTTCCCAGGAAAAATTCGGAGTGATCGTCTTCAGGTCCGCCAGCATCATCTTGTGATACGTCTTGTCGGGGTCACGAAGGTCAGTATTTTTCATCGAGGCGGTGGCCAGTGCGGTTTCGATCTTCAGAATAGTGGCGGCCTCCGCTGCCGATTGGTCCGCGGAATCTCCAAGCAATTCCAACATCTTCGCGACATGCTTTGTATAAGCCTCGCGAAGCTGCTTCGATTTGTCGTCTTCCTTTAAGTAGTATTCGCGCTCCGGCAGTCCGAGACCGCCTTGAAACGCTGCACCAATCACCTGACTGCTGTCTTTGGCGTCCTGCGTCGAATTGAAGCGAAAGAGCGCGCCGATGCCTTGACTGTGCAAGTACTCGGTTACAGCTTGGAGGTCGGCCACAGTCTTGATTGAGGCGATGCGGGCTAGATCGGGTTGGATCGGTTTTGTTCCCGCCGCGTCAATGGTGGCCGTGTCCATGCAGCTCGCATAGAAATCGCCGATCTTCTGCTCGTTGGAACCAGGTGCGGCTTTAGGGCGCGCAGCGGCTTCCAGAATCTGGCGCAGGTTCTGCTGGTTCTTGTCCGCAAGCTGAGTGAATGAGCCCCAGCTCGAGTATTCCGGAGGAATCGGGTTGGATTTCATCCAACCGCCCATTGCAAACTGATAGAAATCGTCACAAGGCTTGCAGGTCTTGTCCAGATTTGCGGTATCGAAGCCCCACGAATTTGGCTTGTCCGCCGCTCCTGTGGGCGTGCGGAACCCGGCACCCGCAAGGCCAACCGCCAGAATTCCAATAAACGCAACGATGCCAGCAGCAAGGAAAAATCTTTTTGACATCTCCAGCCCCTGTCTTACAGAGTTTGAAAGCACCGGCGGGTCCTTGGTAAATGACTCCGGCCGTCACATGACCTGCAAGTGAGACGGAAGAAATAGGAGCCGGGTTTCCCGACACTCGGAATTGCGATTCTTTTGAAAGGCGCGATCAAGAACTAGTGCAGGACCGTTCCATAGAAGGCGCCTTTTCCTCCACGCAAGTCCCGGCCGTAGGACAGAACGATGGTCAGACTTCCCAGGACGCGGACTTTACATTGCGCGCCAGCATCCCAGAGCCAGCGCCGCGAGCCGAAGAGACTGGACGAATCGGCAACAGTGCCGCTATCGAGAAAGGGGCCGAGCTTCACGGTGAAGAAACCGTTTTGAAAAAGGTTCTTGTCCATTTCCCAGTTGGCTACAAAAAATCGCCGCCCGAGCGGAGCGGCCCCTTTGCGGCCATCGAAAGTTCCGGCATGGCCGCGAAGCCAAAGGTCGTTGTCGCGCTCGATGCCCAATTCGAACAGCTCATCGAGAGTGGCTTTGCCGGCAATCGCACCGGCGCGGATCTGCGTTTGCATTTCAAAGTCGTCGCCTTTTGCGCGTGGAAACCATTGCGCGAGAAGTACGCCTCGAACCGTAGCAAACGGCCCGAGGCCATTGGCGAACTCGCGGCCCGCCTTCACTTCTGCCGAGGAATCCAGCGTGAAGCGGCGCTCGGGAGCACGGATAAGAGTACGTTTAGCACGGAGCCAACCGGCAAGGGACATGGTGTCGGTGAAGAATTCTTGCGCGGGAGAGCTCATTGCGACCAAATTCCGAAAGTTGCGCTTCGCGATTTCCGCGCCGGCGCTCCAGCTCAAGTGGCCGTTCACGATGGAATGCACTTCCGCTCCAACAGCGGCGCGGCGTATGTTTAAGTCCGTCAGCGGCGTAGCTGTGCCAAGGAAAGTTTGCGATAAATTCCAATTTTCGTTGCGCGCATCGGTATAAACACGCAACCGCAAGCTGGGGTCACCGTAAAGCGGAAAGGAAAGTGCGAGGGAGAGCCGACGTTTTTCCGAATCCCATCGCGCGAGCGAGGTCAGATTCACGGCGTCGCGGCCGAGATTGTAAAACTCGGGATAAACAGTGGCGTAAGGCAAGCCGCTCAAGAGCGAAACAACGCCTTCAATTTTCGAGTCGCCCCAAGCATTTTTCTCCATTAAGTGCAGAGTTGCGTCGTAGTTTCCGGAGTCTGCCGGTGAGAGCTCCATCCGCCGGCTGGAAAAGATTCCTAGATTGTCCAGGCGCGCTTGGGTTGTGAGCAGAGAGTTGGCGGTCAGAACTTGCGGGGCATTGAACGCTACCGCGCGGTCGCGTAACGATTCCTTGAGCCTCAAGGAAGGTTTAAGCGCGACACTTCCTAGTCGAGGCTTGTCTTTTGGATTCCAGTACTTCAAAGCGGCTTCGAGATTGTCTTCCAGAAAATAGATCGTCGCGAGAAATTCGCTCGAATAAGGATCCCGCGGATTCAGCTTAAGCGCCGCATGGAGATGTTTTTTTGCCGCGCGAAAATCTTTTTGCTTGTATGCAACGCCAGCCAGCTCAACTAAAAACCGGGAATCGCCAGGCGCCTTTCGAAAACCCGCGTCAAACGCGAGTTTGGCCTCGTCCCATTTTTCCAAGTGAGCCAAAGCGAGTCCGGCGAGAAAATCGAAATCCGGCGATTGATCCGCAGGACCTCGCGCCAGCTTTGCGGCTTGCTCCCAATGCCCGGCGTCAAATGCGCTCTGCGCAGCGGGAAGACGAGCTTGATCGGAAGCGGAATCCTGCGCGAACGCGGAGAAGCCCAGCGCCAACACTGGGATTAGATGAAAGATCACGGAGCCTTTTCGGGAAGAGCCAGCAGCATCCAGTTGCGGTTTGGCCGCCATTGCTTTTCGAAGTCCTCGCGTGCGATACGGAGAAGTTTCCCGCGTGCCGGATCGTTGATAAAGACGGCCCCGTTTTGCCAATCGATGCCCGTCACCACCACGTAGTGTAGCGGGGTTTTAGAGCTGCCAGGCTGAAGAGTAGCGATCAGGGGACGTCCCTGCTTGAGTTGTTCGAGGAGATCTTTCCAATCTCCATTAAGGGGAAACACGCGAAAGCCTGATTCCTTGAGATAGCTTTCCATATCGGAAGCTTGGATTCCGCGGACTTTGCGCGAATAAAGGTGCTTCTGGATTGCCGCCGTGTCGGCGCGCTGCGAGTCAATCACAGTGCCATGAGCGTTCCAATATTGCAGGAGCATGGAAATAGAGGCGGACCCGCAGCCATCTTGAGTCTGTCTTACGTACGGAACGTCCAGCCAGATTCCGGCTCTTTCCTGGGGCCCCGTTCGAGCCGACGGCCCCAGGAAGAAAAGCAGGAACAGACCGAGTACGATCCGGCTTATTAGAATGATGAATGACTCCAAATTGCGAGTATTAGCGGAGCGCGAGCGCCAGAACAACGATGGCGAGCGCGATCAGGATAATCCACAGCAGATCGCGGTCCGAAATGCGTCCCGCGGCAAAATCACTTTGCGCTTGGCGAGACCGCTCGGCCAGTTTGGCAAGGTCTTCATCGCTGAGTTGGCCGATGGCTTTATCGACTTTTTGATAGTCGAGGTTTGCGGATTTCAGCGCCTTTTGCGCCCGGTCGGAAGAAAGAAGCGATCGAACGGCTTCTTCGTTGGATTGGCGCGTCTGGGCGGGCCGCGCGGCGTCTTTGGTCAGGTCGCTCAGAGAAACAACGTGCTGCTTGTCTTGGGCCCTTGCTGAGACTGCCGCCACACCAAACAGAAGGGCAATCGCCAGCATCGACACACACACCTTCACGCGAAAATGCATTCTTCCTCCTATTTTTGGCTGGGAAGAATAGTTTACGAATTGCATTGCGGCGTGACAAGAAACTTTCTGACGAACGTTCTTCGCGGTCAGTCGTCGCTTATTGTACGGCAGTCACTTTGCCGGCAAGGGTTGCTTGTACTTCGTGGCGTCGACCGATTTCCACTCACCCTTGATAATGCCGGCTCGAATCTGCGCGGCGCTCTTCCCTTTGCCGGACTGCTCGAAGGTGTAGAAGTCTTCATAAATGCAGGTGCCGCATCCAGAACCGTGCTTGCTGGCGAAGCAATCCAGTAAACTCTTGTGGCCTTGGCTGCGGTCGCAATGGCAGTAGCAGGGCTGCTGGTAGAGTGCTTTCTTGATTTTTGCGGCGACCGCGTAAGCATTTTGCACAACGGGATCAGCGAAAAGTTCGGGATCCATCGTCGCGGGAAGATCGCCTTGCGGGGCTCGCGTATGAAATGCGGGCACCGAATCATCGGCTGAGGACTGCGGCGAATCCGCGCCTTGGGGCGATTGCGAAGCAGCCCGTTGCGGAACCAGCATTAGCCCGAGCGCACAGCCGAAGAGAATCGCAATCCCCACAAACCTTTGAATCGCAGCCATTCTTGCTACTCCTTTTTGTTCACGTGTTCCTGGCTCGTCTCTCGAATGGCCTCAATGGACGAGCGCGGGTGCGATCGGAGTATGCCTCGCAGGTGAAGATGGCGTAGCTCCCTTCAATCGCAGATGCTTCGCGCGAAGATGACGATGCACGCGGCGGCCCCAGCCCCTTACAAACGAAAAATTCAACGCGCCGCCGATGGCTGAGCTCGCGAGAGGAATCAATCGTCCAGCCCACTTTTCCGCCGCCTCGGCGCCAATCTTCGCGGCGAAACGCTCCGCAATACGCGGGACAAGTTTTTCGAGAATCTGTTTCTCGGCCAAGTCCTTGCCGTAATCAATGCCGGAAGCCGCTGCTGCTGCTTTCCACATTTCAATTCGTTGGTCCTGGCCGCGAGCATCGAATCCGTAGAGCAAAGAGAGGCGCTGGATGAGCCGCAATGTGATCACCGTCAGCAGGCTGGCGTCCGGCAAGAATGTGATCATGCCGCCGAGGCCGAGGCCCGCTCCTTCCGCAAGCGCCAGCCGTTCGGCGTCGCGAATCAGTGCCGCGGCAATGGCGTCCAGTTGCTCGGCGGGAACGTCCTTCATTCGCGCAAAGTCCGGAACCCACAAGCCGTGCTTGTCGGCAAGGTTACGGCGGAAGTCTTCCGGATCAATTTCGATCGAACGCACTCCGCGGAGAACGCCAAAGCGCAGAAAGCGCTTTAAGGTGCGTCCCGCCAGCGAGCCTTTAGCTATATTGTGTAACTCTGCCATGCCTATAAGCATCCTAAAGCGGTTAGAACCGTCTGGCAACCATGGCGTTGCACGGGTTGCGATGGTGGGGCCGGGCATCTCTCCCAAGAGGGGAGTTACCCGGAACGCGGCAGGAAAACAGTAGTCCTACTTGACGCAGCGAAACTTTTGGGTAAACTGCATTTTTCTCTATGGCGACGATGCCACAATTCGTTCCTTCCGAAGTCGTGCACGATCTCGACTTCCCGCAGCGTGAGGCGGCGTTTTTCTACGGCCTGTTCCTGCGTGGCCATTCCGCGGACAAGCTACGGCGGGACATCGAAGTCCCCGCGGTGGTTATCGCGAAGTGGCACCGCGAAGCGGAACGCGACCCGCAGCTTCGCGATATTTTCGCGCGCATGGTGGATTACCGGCGTCACGTCCTGGCCATCTTCGATTCCCTTGTGGGTTCAGACACTCAACCGCAGCGCGTTCAGTAATTCTCCTGCCTGTACTTTCGTTCAGGTCAAAAACTGTCAGGCAACCAAAGCGTCTTTCGGGCGATCTAACGGATTCCGGGGGACAAGTCTCTCAAAATGAAGGAGATTGCGCTGATTGACGGGGAGCTTGTCCGGGGTTAGAATCTCAACGTCCTAGAGCTTGAGGTGTCTTCATGTCAAGGGTAGTACGCACCCTAGTCGCTTGCATTTTTTCGATTGCCATTTCCGTTCCTACGGTTTTTGCCCAGCAGGCGCAGGATCCTAATGCGCCCCCTGCACCCCAAAAGTTGGATAAAGAAACAAAACGGAAAATGAGGAGGACGCTGAAAGAGCTAGACAGCGCCTACCGGCAGTGGCTGACCGAGGACGTCACCTACATCATTTCTCCGGATGAACGCAATGCCTTCCTGCAATTGGATACCAACGAAGAGCGCGAACAATTCATCGAGCAATTCTGGCTGCGCCGCAGCAGCAATCCGGACCTGCCGGAGAACGATTTTAAAGAAGAGCACTACCGCCGCATCGCCTACGCCAACGAACATTATGCCTCCGGGATTCCGGGATGGAAGACTGACCGCGGCCGCATGTACATCATGTGGGGACCGCCGGACGAGATTGAATCGCACCCGACGGGCGGCACGTACGACCGGCCAATGGAAGAAGGCGGCGGCTCGACATCCACCTATCCTTGGGAAACGTGGCGCTGGCGCTATTTGGAAGGCATCGGCGAAAACATTATTTTAGAATTCGTGGATCCGAGCGGCTCCGGCGAATATCACATGACAATGGATCCGTCGGAGAAGGACGCCCTCCTGCACGTGCCCGGTGCGGGCTTGAGCCTAATGGAATCCATGGGCATGGCGTCGAAGGCCGATCGTTTCACGCGTTCCGACGGCACCAACCTGCCGACTACCATGGGTGGTCAACCAGCCAGCATGAACGAATTCAACCGCCTGGAACTCTACGCTAAGGTGAATAAACCACCCGAGGTGAAATTCAAGGATCTCGAAGCGGTGGTGACCTCCCGCATCGTCCGCGATCAGGTGCACTTCAATTGGCGGACCGATTACCTGAAAGTGACGAATGACACGGTTTTGGTGCCCGTGACGATTCAGATTCCCAATAGTCAGCTTTCTTTCCAGTCTAAGGACGGGATTCACTCCGCGACGATGAATATTTTCATGCGTGTGAGCACGCTTACCGGGCGAGTCGTGCAAACGCAGGAAGATCCTGTCTCAAAGGATTTTCCCGATTCCCTTTTTCAGCAGTCGTTGAAGCTCCAGTCGATCTACCAAAAGGCCATTCCACTTCGCCCGGGCTTGTATCGCCTGGATATGGTGATCAAGGACGTGCAGAGCGGAAACATCGGGGTAGTGAACACGCGGCTGCAAGTGCCGAGGTACGAGGATGACAAGCTGGAAGCCAGTTCCCTGATTCTTGCCGATCAGATCGAGCATGTTCCAGCGAAGCAAATCGGCGCTGGACAGTTCGTGCTCGGTTCTTCGAAAGTCCGGCCGCGCCTTGAAGGTGACTTCACCACGGCCGACAGACTTGGCATTTACATGCAGGTTTATAATCTGAAGCCAGACGACAAGACGCACAAATCCAGTGCGACGTTCCAATACACCGTCAAAAAAGGCAAAGATCAGGTCATGCAGTTTAAAGAAACTTCGGAAGAAATGAAGCAGACAGGCGACCAGGTTACCATCGAGCGCCTCCTTCCTCTCGCGACACTACCGCCGGGGAAGTACAGTTTGGAAGTGAATGCAACGGACACGCTCTCGAACCAAACTATTTCGCGCTCTGCAGAGTTTACGGTGAAAGCGCCGGCGGAAACAAAAACCGCGGCGAATGCTACACCGGGGAGGTAAAGAAACGTGAAACAGGAAAGGCTCCGAACCCTGGGGGCCCTGGTCCTGACCGTCATGGTTTCGTCCTTTGTGGCGACTCCGGCGGCCGCGCAAGCGAAGCCTGTCCCGGGCAAGCTTGCAGGAGTCGTGCGCGACGCTGCGGGCACACCGCAGTTGGGCGCGAGCGTGGAGTTGATTTCCGAAGCAGTAGGAGTGGCAGCTACCCGCAGCTTTTTGACGAATACGCAAGGCATGTTCCGGGGCGACAAGCTCGCTCCGGGTTTTTATACAGTTCGGGTAACTCTCGCCGGTTTCCTTCCAACACTTGAAAAGCACATTCGTGTTACTTCGAATCTGACGACCGTAGTTCGCATCGAACTGGAATCCATGTTCGCGTCTCTGGATCAATTACGACGTATGCCTGCAAGCAGCATCGCCGAAGGTGATGATTGGAAATGGGTGTTGCGGTCCGCTTCAGGAATGAGGCCGGTTCTGGAGTGGGTAGACCACGGCACTCTGACCGCCTCGACTGTTGCCGGCGAGGTAGTTGGCCCCCGCGCGCCTAGAATGCGAATGGAATTTACGGATGGGGCGCGACGCCCCACTTCGGCTTCGAGCATTGCCTCCGCACCCGCCACAGCTGTGGCCTACGACCAGAAACTGGGCGGCACAAGCAGAATGATTTTAGCCGGCCAGGTGAACTATGACAGTGATGCCCCTGCCGGCGGCATTGCCACCGTGTGGCTGCCCACAGGAACCCTTGGCGCGGGTCCGCATACGGCGCTGGTCCTTCGCGAAGCTAAGCTGGGACCCGTAGGGCCAACTTTCCGCGGCGTCCGTTTTGATCAGGGCGGTGCGCTGTCGCTTGGTGAGCGCACTGTGCTGAGTTACGGCGGAGAGTATGTTTTGGTCGGACTCGGAGCCGCAGCATCTTCACTCCGTCCACGGGCAGAATTGAACGTGCGACTTACCGACGATTGGAGTACGGCGTTTGTTTTCGCCTCCATGCCCAACGGGCCCGGTCCGCTGGAGGCGAATGACGCGCAACCAGGCGGCGCGCTCGGTGCGGCTCTCAATGAACTGGATGCCTTCCCCGCGCTGCTTTGGCGCCAAGGACATCCGGTTTTGCAGAACGGTTTGCATGAAGAAATTTCAGCGGAGCGAAAAATTAGCAGCCGCGGCAAGTTCCAAATCGCAGGTTTTCATGACGACAACCGGCACGTTGCGGTCTTCGGAAAGGGCAGCGACCTCCCCACTGCGGACTATTTTCAGGATTTCTTCTCCACAGGTTTTGCTTACGACGGGGGATCTTCGAGCAGTTGGGGAACGCGCCTCGCATTTCGCGAAAAGCTCGACGGCGACCTGGAATTGACCGCCGTTTATTCCTTTGGTGGAGCTCTCACGCCTTCGGACGATGCCGATGGATTGCTTCGGGATTCCCTTCGGACGGCGCAGCGGCACTCTCTTGGAGCCGGAATCTCCGCGAAAGTGCCTCACATCGGCACGAAGGTCCAAGCCGGATACAAATGGGTGAACGGGGTTACTGTTTCCTCCGTGGACGGCTACGGCGAATCCATCTTCCGGATGGACCCCTACTTACATCTGGTTTTCAGACAGCCGCTTCCAAAGTTTGCCTTAGGACGGTGGGAAGCCATCGCCGACTGCAACAATCTACTGGCGCAAGGGTATATCTCCACCAATAGCAGGGATGGCCGCGTTGTTCTGGTACCCGCGTTTCGGACCTTTCGAGGCGGGCTCAGCGTCCAGTTCTAGAAGTTTTTGGGTTCTAGAAAGTTGTATTTGTCCTTCCAGAAACCGGATGATGTGGGATAACCCGCCCTACCGCTGCAGTAACCTGTTGAATATAAAGGTGTTCCTCGAATGCATCGCTACCAAACAATGGACATTGGGTTGCACTTGGTTTCTGATGGAGGGGTATAGTCTTGTCCGATAGATTATGAGGCAAAACGTCCGAGCGAGCCTTGGAGCGGTTGTGCTGGCATTGGCCACGCTGGCTGCGGTGATTTTTGCCCTCATTAATTTCGATCAGCGCAGCCGGTTTGAAGTGGTGTACGACGGCGTGGCTTGGCTGGATACGGACCACGGGATTCAAGCCAGCCGGGTTTCACCGAATTCTCCCGCAACCCGCGCCGGGATTCGCCCGGGTGATGTCCTCCTGACCATCAATAACACGCGTGTTACCAGAGCCGCCGAAGTTGCCCGCCGGGTGGATCGTGCGGGACTTTGGAGCCAAGTGCATTATAAGCTTTCCCGCAATGGCCAGGAATTCGAAACTCCCCTCCTCACGGCGCCTGCCGAGAAGCCCCTTGCCACGGAAAACTATCTGCGAATCGTGGGCCTGCTTTATCTGTTCATCGGCCTGTTCATTTTTATCCGCAGGTGGAACGCTCCTCGCGCCGTGCACTTTTATGTCTTTTGTCTGGTTTCCTTTGTTCTATGGTCATTCCACTTCAGCGGAAAGCTAGACACCTTTGATTGGGAAGTTTACTGGTCAGAGATTGTAGCCCGCCTTCTTGCTCCGGCTTTGTTGCTCCATTTTGCGTTGGTATTTCCCGGGCGGTCCGAAACGACCATCCGCTCATCTTCGAAAGTTTTTGCCGTCTACGCACTTCCTTTTGCTCTGCTCCTCATTCATGTAAGTACGGCTCTCAAGGCCAACGGTTTCTTGCCTTGGCTCGCTTCATACATATTGCTTCTGAAGAGCGAATTCGGCTATCTCGCCCTTTGCTTCCTGACGGCGGGACTCGTTTTTTACCGGAGCTACCGCGAAGCGCCATCGGGTGTTATGCGCCAGCAGTTGAAATGGCTCACCGGTGGAACGCTTGCCGGGAGTTTGCCTGTCTCTTTACTCTACATCCTCCCCTTGGTCATGGGTGTGACCTTGCGCTCGTGGATGCAGCTCTCGGTATTAAGCCTGGTGCTGATCCCGCTGTGTTTCGGTTATGCGATCATCCGGTACCGCTTGATGGACGTGGACATCATCTTCAAGCGCGGCTTGGCTTACACAGCGGCAACCGCCGGCGTTGCAGCGGTTTACTTCGCCTTGATCGCTTTGGTTGCTTTGATAGCCCATACGCCCACGAACGGGACCGCTGGGGGTATGATCGCCATCGTCATTGCCGCGTTCTTGTTCCAGCCGTTCCGCGCCGGGATTCAAGCGCGCCTGGATCGTTTCTTTTACCGCGATCGCCTCGACTATCGCCGCACACTTATCGAATTTGGGCGCACGCTGACGAACGAAGTCCGTGTCGACCCTATGCTTGGCTCGGTGATGGACCGCATTTCTCAAACGCTGTTGGTCGATCGCCTCGCTATTTTTGTAGAAAACGCCCTGGAACCTGGCCAAATGCGCATTGCCCGTTCGATGGGTGTCCGGCTTTCCGAGTCTTTGAACCTCAGTTTCCTCGAGCCGGCCCGGCCCGAGTTTGCCCGGGGGGCGCTCTTTTTTGAGTCGCCCCGCGCGGCACGGGACGTTAGTGACTCCGTTCGTCACACGCTCGAACAGCTCGACCTCAACTACTTTGTTCCCTGCCGCATCCGCGAACACACAGTTGCCGTTCTCGGCCTTGGCAAGACAGTCGACGGGGATTTTCTGTCGAGTGATGACGTCGAGCTCGTGGAGACAATTGCCGGCTACGTTGCGGTCGCCCTGGATAACGCCCAGCTTTACAGCTCACTTGAGCAAAAGGCCCTCGAAATCGTGCGCCTCAAGGACTTCAGCGAAAATATCGTTGAATCCTTGAACATCGGCGTGCTTTCCGTTGACCTGGACGGTATCGTCGAGTCCTGGAACACGCGCATGGAGCAGCTTTTCGGAGTGTCGCGTCAGGAGTCTGTTGGACGGCAGCTCAGCTCGCTATTGCCGGAAGAACTGGCGCGCGAAATCGCCGCGCGCGGTGACCAGGAACAGATAACCGGCATCTATAAACAGAGACTCCAGCATCAAGGAAAGTCACTGACCTTGAACGTTTCCATCACACCCCTGGTGAGCAAATCGAACGAGCGCATCGGGCGTCTCCTGCTTTTTGATGACGTAACCCAGAGGGAGCGCATGGAAGAGCAGATGTCGCAAACGGAGAAGCTGACTTCGCTGGGGCTTCTCGCGGCTGGTGTCGCGCACGAAGTGAATACACCTCTCGCGGTCATTTCCAACTATATTCAAATGCTTGCGAAACAGATGCCGGAGGGCGATCCACGCCAGTCGATTATTGAAAAAATCGTCAAGCAGACATTCCGGGCCAGCGAAATCGTCAACAATCTGCTCAATTTTTCGCGCACCGGCGCTCCGGAAACAGCGGACATAGATGTAAACCGCGTGGTCGAAGAAACCTTGTCCCTTGTGGCCCATCCGCTGAAAGCCTCGCACATACAGGTCATGAAGCAACTCGGCGAACCGCTGCCTGCCGTCCGCGGATCAGCCAACAAGCTGCAACAGGTCTTTTTGAACCTGTTCTTGAACGCGCGGGATGCCATGCCCGGCGGAGGAATGCTCGAAGTCCGGACAGCAGCGCATAACGGCAGCGTCGAAATCGAAGTGGCGGACACCGGCGGAGGCATCGCCCGCGAACACATTCATCGCATCTTTGATCCGTTCTTCACCACCAAAGCCAGCGGCCGCGGCACCGGCCTCGGTCTTTCCGTGAGTTACGGCATTATCAAGGAGCATGCCGGAAAGATTGATGTCCGCTCGACGCCTGGCAAGGGCACTTCGTTCCACGTCGAATTCCCCGCGGTCAAGAAAGCGGTCCATGTCTAAGGGTTCCATTCTGGTTGTTGATGATGAGTCAGAAATCCGCGAAGGCCTCGAACTTCTGTTAAGGGGTGAAGGCTACGGCGTCTCCAGCGCGGAAACAGGCGAGTCCGGCCTCGAAAAGCTGGAGCAGCATCCCTATGATCTTCTGCTGCTGGATGTCAGCTTGCCGGACCGCAACGGCCTCGACATGCTCAAGGAGATTCACCGCCGCGATCCGCAGCTCTCCGTCGTCCTGATCACCGCCTACGGTTCAATCGAAATGGCCCGTGCTGCTTTCAAGAATGGCGCGATGGACTACATCACCAAGCCGTGGTCCAACGATGAATTACTGGCCCAGGTGGCGCAGGCCGTGGAATCTCGCCGGCTGCGCGATGAAAACGTCCAGCTCAAACGTGCGCTTAAGCAACGCTTCAATTTTCCAAACATCGTCGGCAAGAGCGACAAAATGCAGGCGCTTCTGGACCTCGTTGCTCAAGTCGCGCCTTCGCGCTCCACGATTCTCATCAGTGGAGAAAGTGGCACGGGGAAGGAACTCATCGCCAAGGCAATTCACTCTGCCTCCACGCGCGCGGACAAAGCCTTTGTGCCCGTAAATACGGGATCCATCCCCGTCGATCTCCTGGAGTCCCAGCTGTTCGGCCATGTGAAGGGCGCCTTCACGAGCGCTATCGCGTCAAAGAAAGGCCTCTTCGAAGTTGCCGACCAGGGCACCATTTTCTTCGATGAAATCGCCACCATCAGTCCCGAGACGCAGGCCAAGCTTTTGCGCGTGATTCAGGAGCGCGAATTCATGCGCCTTGGCGGTACCGAGCAACTCAAAGTCGACGTGCGCATTGTGGCCGCTTCCAACGTCGAACTCCTCGCGCTGGTACGCGAAGGGCGCTTCCGCGAAGATTTGTTCCATCGCCTGAACGTGATTCATCTGCGGATTCCGCCGCTGCGCGATCGCCGGGAAGACGTGCCTTTGCTTCTGGCACATTTTCTGGAATGTTATTGCCACGAAAACGCCAAGTCGCTCCGGCATTTCACGCTCGCGGCAATGAAGCTTCTGATGGATTACGACTGGCCGGGCAACGTGCGCGAACTGGAAAACGTCGTCGAGCGAGCGGTCGTCCTTTCTACGCAGGAGCGTGTTGACGTGGACTTGCTCCCCGAAAGCATTCGGAGCAAGGAAATCGTTCGCGGCGTGAGGCTGCAACTCTCGGAATTTCTGCCGCCGCTCCCTGGCGAACCAGGGTCCCGCTCTTCAGCGGACAATCCGCAGCCGTCTCTGTTCCAGATCATGGACGAGATCGAACGCCGCATTATTATTGACATGCTGGAGCGCACCAGCTGGAACCAGACCGAGGCCGCTGAGCGCTTTATGATTCCCCTGTCCACGCTCAATCAGAAGATTAAGCGGCTCGGAATCGACGTCCGCCGCCGCGGCCGCGGTGACGAGATGTTGTCTGCCTCGGTGGGAAAATAGCAGCGCCCGGCGAGTGAAGAATTCCCTCCCAGCGTCTCTCGCGCGAATTCGCTGGTCCAATCGACTACACTAACTGCCGACCATTATGACCGAGCTGATCGTTCCACCGCGTCCATGCGACATCCCTTTGTTCCGGAATGAATGGTCCGTCTTGCTCGAATGCGCTGCCCCGGCGCACGACCGTGAGCGTATAGCAGACTTGCTCCGGTCCGCGGATTGGGCGCGTTTGCTCATTCTCTCAGAAGCGCACGGCGTATCCGGCCATCTCGCGGCGGGTCTGCGCGATCTAGAGAAGAATCTCGTGCCGTCAGAAATCAGGCAATCGCTTGTCGATCGTCAACGCGCACAGATTTTTCTTTCCATGCGGCTGACTGCGGAGCTGTTTCGCATTTTGGACCTCTTCACTACGGAGGGTATCGATGCTCTGGTCATAAAAGGACCGGCTCTGGCCGCGCGAGCGTACGCCGAGTCGGCGACGCGGAGCTACGGCGACCTGGACTTGCTCGTCCGCCAGCGGGACATTCGCCGCGCCACGGAACTAATGTGCGCCGCGGGTTTCGCTCCTGCAGTTCCGCTGACCGCCATCGACGCCGGGAAAATTCCCGGCCAATATCTTTTTTCCAAGCCGGATTCACAATTGATCGTCGAATTGCATAACGACCGCACGTTGCGTTACTTTCCCCGCCGGCTTCCTCTCGAAGAATTTTTCGCGCGGCAAATCCGTGTGGAACTCGATGGCCGGGAAGTTCCTGCCCTATCAGTGGAAGATGAACTAGCGCTGATCTGTATCCACGGCGCAAAGCACCTTTGGGAGCGTTTGATGTGGATTGCCGACGTGGCCGGACTGGTCATGCGCCAACCGGGCATTGATTGGGAGCGCGTCGCAGACTTGACGAAAGCAGGCGGCGCCGAGAGAATGCTGCACACGGGATTGCTTCTTTCAGCGGACTTGCTCAAGGCGCAGCTTCCGGAGAATGTTCGTGCCATCGTGCGGGTGGATGTGTCGGCTGCACGGCTCGCGAATCAGGTGTGCCAGTGGTTGCCCGCCGCCAGTTACGCGTCGCCAAGTTTGTTCCAACGCGCCTTTTTTCGCCTGCGCATGCGCGGCGATTGGCTGACGGCCCCAGCCTATTTCTTGCGTCTTTCGCTTTCCCCTACGGAAGAAGACTGGAAGATTGGGGCGGACGCCGAAGTAGACCGGGACGGCTTTCTCGAAGCCGTGCGCCGGCCACTCCGCTTGATGCGAAAATACGGCCGGAATGGCAAAGGCTGATTTCCGGAAGGATCGGACGGCCTCTTTTGGTCAGACAAATTCTGCTCACCTACGACTGTACTCTTGCGAAAACGTGCCGGCATATGACAAGGCTTGCTGCCACGTTGAGAAACGTTGAGGAAACTCCATCGCCAGCCGGCGAGCAATCTCCTCGAGCGAAGCTCTTCCGTCGATCAGTTCGAGAGTTCTGCGGCGCAGGAGCCCCTCCTCGGAGAGGTGCGGAATGTAGTCTGCCGCCATCCTGTGAAGCTGCTTGATGGACAACACTGCACCAGCCAACTGCGATTGCTCAAAATGAATGACGGAAGCGCCCGATCCTTCGAGCGGCCTGATGCACGTAGTCCATCGCCAAAGGTATTCGTTTTCCACCAGTTTTGCGGCAAGGTTTACGCAAACGGTTTGGCCCCTTGCCAAGGCCGCACTCTGTGTCCAGGGAAAGAAGAGAGATCCGTATACTGTTTCGGGTGCATCCGGAGCGTTAGAGAAGCCCACACCCTCGGCCAAATCCGCATCGAACCACACCACAATTCCGTGGCCGGTCCCGGCACGCTCAACCGTCCACTCCAATTCGCCTCGAACATCGGGGTCTTCGACGCTCGTGTAATCCAGCGTGGTCCATAGCCTGTGCGCGGTCAATAGCTCACCGGGGTTCACGCGCACTTTCTGAACGGTGTTCACAGCGAGCTGCCGTGCCGCACTCAGATTTTGCCTGAAAGGATTCCTGTCCCACGGGTCTACCGTTTCGCTATACGGCTTTGGAACCTCCACGATTGCGGCCCACAACGAATCCTTTCGCGGAATCATGGCTCCGCCGGGCGCAAGAAAGCGGCTCCGCGCGTCTATGATGGCAGGGATATGGCGTTGAAAAAGCGGCAGCACGGCCCGGAGATCGGAGAGAATGACATCGGCTCGGCCGGGAAGCATCACACGGTCGGAAAGCTCCTCGAAAAACTCGATCTTGTCAGCGCAACCATTTGCGGCGGCAACCTCACGAGCCACCTGAATGATCTCGCTCGGCTCGATCGCGTAGACCCGAGTGGCTCCAAGCTGGCACGCGAGCACTGCGAAAATACCCGGCCCCGTGCCGATTTCCGCGACGACGGATCCTTTGCGAACGCTCTTTCGCAGCGCTTCGGCGTAAGCCTCCACGCGAACGCGATCCGCAATCATCGAGCCATAGGCGCCCAAGCCGTACATGCGGACCTATCCGTGCACCGAGGTTGTGTTTGCAGGAATGTGCGCAATCACTCGTCTGGCATCGCCTGCAATAGCTTCACACAGTTTAAAAACTGCTGAGGGTTCAGCCAAAGGGCGCACTCGACGCATAGGAATTTCCGAAACCACACGGGTGAGCAGATCAAACTCCGTTCGCCGCATATTTCGGTCGAGAAGATAATTCACGTAAGTATTGGCCACCAGTGTCATAAACGCCTCTTCACCGGACACCTGTTTCACAACAGGGACGGTAAGGGCCGTGTCGCGACTGTCAAGAATGTAGATCGCTCCCAGGGGCAACGGACTTGAGGCGAAACGGTGACCGTTCTGGGCGAGAGGCATATAACGTTTGTCCCAGTTAGATGTGATGCGCGGAAGAGCATCCTGCGATCCAAACAAGGTGAAGACGGAGTCCGGCCATAGGTTCAACCGAGGATAGCCCGGCTGAACAAGAACCTGGTCACCCATATGTGCAATCGCAACGATGTCATCGGAAAGCACCGGAACGCCGGCACAAGCAAAGGCCGCAGCCGTCGTTGACTTGCCGGCGCCCGGCGAACCCACCAGCGCGATGGCGCGATCACCGATGGCCACGGCGCTCGCATGGAGACAAACTGTGCCGCGAAGGCGCAACACGAATCCCATGACAGGGCCAAGCAAATAGGTGCAGGCATCTTCCAGTGTATAATCCTCTGGCCAGTCGGCCCTCACGTCGCGGCCATGGCGATCGACGGCGAATCGCGCTCCGTCGCCATAGAAAAAGCCAAAATGCTCACCGTTGGAAGACAGACCAACTTGCAAGTTTGGCTGGCTGGCAGGAGCGCCGTCTGAGCTGCTATAGAAGCCTTCACCAAAGGCGAGAAGTGTTCCGGGGAAAGGCCACGCGTCCTTTAACTGTATCCGTACATCGACCGTTTCTGAATTGCGTCGAACAGGAAGTCCGGGAAGGGCCATGTTGGCAGCAAGCTGCAGGCCGTAAACCACATGAAATGCTGACAAAAGTTCCTCGGGGAGGCCGCCGTCAGTTGGTTTTATTAGCCTGGCCATCGTGCTTGGCCATGATATTGGTCGTCGCCCTAGTCAGCGCTTGAACATCTCCGTAAACACGGAGAATGGGTTTTTGATACGGTTTTTTCTTGCCGTACTCCCGCGAATTCGACGTCACTAGGCCCCCCGAAGAAGTTTATCCCGCTGCCGTCTGCGACCGCAACCAAAAGTTCAAACTGAGTGGTCGAAGGTGAATCCACGCGCTCCAGGGATCCTTTTCCCCAAAAACTTTCGGAACAGATCTCCGCTCCACGTATCGACCGAGCTTACCATCGGCCTCAAACGAATCCACCCACGCGGATTCGGGCCGCTGCAGAAGCGCGATCAGTGGATCGCTCAGCAGCGGCGACTTGCGTCGTAGACGCACTGCATCCGGCAGGACACCGCGACCGGCCTCGCGCAGCAACTCTTTGTCGGAACACCATGGCAGTGCAGCCAAGCCTAGCAAGAAATCAACCAATCGCAAATCAAAAAAGGGATGTCGGACCTCCACAGGAACTCCCGTGACTCCGCAGTCGTATCCTTCAAACAAAACTGGCCACATGGGATCGGCCATCGCTTCATAGGCAACAGGACGAACAGCTTCATTCGGAGCAGTATCCCTGCTCAACATTTTCCACCGCTCGCGCAAGCTCAGCCGTTTCTCCAGGCCGGGGTTAAGCCATGCCGGGTAGTAGGGCCCTTGGCTCTTGGAAGCAAACCATCGCTCCCAGCGGGTGCGCACGTACAGCCGCGAAAATCGGCCATCGGCCGCCAGATATCGAATCACATCCACCAGCGCTCGCCAAAACTGCTTCTTCTTGAGCAGTTGCAAGAAATGAACAGAAAGCAAACAGGATAACGCTGGATCGCCTCCAAACCCAGTCAGCGCCACGCGACTACGGACCGCGACCTGGCGCATTTGTGCAAGTCCCCCATCCGAACAGGGTACATGCGAGGGTTCAGGCCACTGATGGTCATGGTGATTCAGATATTCCCACAGGCCCATCTCATCCCTCACTTGAAATTCGATCGGGATTCTCAAAGCCTGCGCCACAAGACCCGCGAAATGGTGCTCTTCGTGGGGAATCAAACTTTCAAAGACCTCAGTGTATGCCTGCACTCTGGTGTCAGTCGCATCTCCATTTAAGATCCGACGGGCACTAGCGGCCAGGGTAGGCGAATCAAGTCCACCACTCATCAGAATACCCACACTGTTTGTTCTCAGCCGGTCCGCTACAACGCGATCCAGCAGTTCGTGGAATTGCTCGACGCATTCGGCCGGTCGCGCGTGGTGGATGGGGGCACTCGCGGGCAATACCCAATAGCGGCGGAGAGAGATTGCGTCTTCGTTACAGACAAGGACATGTGCGGGTGGCAGCCTTTGGATATCCGCGAAAGACGTAGCTCCAGGTTCCCTGATCATGTCGAAAAGGAGAAAATCAGAAATGGCAAGGTCGTTCAATCGCGTGGAGACAGCGGGATGCTTGCGGATGCAGTCCAGCGTGTTGCTGAAGACAAGCAGGGGACCGATCTCGGCATAGTAGAAAGGTTTTATTCCGAAATGATCTCGCGCGCAAAACAGTTGCTTGCTCCGCGCGTCCCAGATACCAAACGAAAAATCGCCGCGCAAATGGTCCACGCAAGCCGAGCCCCACGCGGCATATGCGTGCAGGATCAGCTCGGAATCCGGAGCCCCGGGCTGCAATTCGTCTCCGCGTCGCTTAAGTTCCTGTAAGAGTTCTGCTCTGGCATCTAGTCTCGCGTCGGCCGTGATCCAGAATCGCTCGTCGAGGCTTGCAGGCTGACACTCGTCCAGGGATTCGTGCGTGGTCCGCAGCATCGCGTGGCCCAGACCGACCGAACCATCGATCCAATACTCACGCGAATCCGGGCCGCGGTAAGCCAGAAAATCCACGAGGGACTGCAAACGTTCCCGCTCGATCGGTTTGCCATCCCGATAATAGATGCCGACGATGCCGCTCAATCAACTTGCCTTTCCGTTTGAGTGCCCTTGTCCTCACATTTGAAGAGAACACTGACTTTCGGTCAGCTCGAAAAATCGGCGTCCCATCCCGCCTAGGCTCACGCCCTAAAGCAAACTGCCTCCTGCGAGTCACGTATTTCATTGCAAAAACGCAGCTTGGTTGAACTTCATTGTACTGTTAGCACTTTTCTACGGCAATTGTGTGATTTTTTCCGTAGATTTGTGGTGCAAGGAAATTCGATCTCTGAAAGGTACGGGAGAACCCCGTTCTCTCGCGATTCGAACTTCTTTTGTCTTGCAACTCTGAAGCGCTCTAGGCACAGTACCGGAGAATGATTCTGCGTCTCTCCAGCAATGCGCAGCGCGCAGCGCTTGTTGCCGCTTCTTTCGCTGTCGCCTTCATCGTTTCTTTCTTCAGCATCCGAAATGCGTTTGCTGTCTACTACGCTGATTTGCAGACTGCTGAAGCCATTGAACGCGCCACGCGCCTGGAGCCCGTCGATCAGCGCAACTGGTATCTCCTCGGTCGCTATTGGCAGTACAACCCCGTGAATCCAGACGCCGCGCGCGCCATTCGTTCCTACCTTTCGGCGCTCTCGTTGAATCCGGCGTCATGGCAATCGTGGCTGGATCTTGCCGCCTCCTACGAATCGGAAGCCAACTTCTCTGCGGCGCGTGACGCCTATCTGCACGCCAAGAAGGTTTATCCGCTTTCTGCCGAGGTTTCTTGGAGCTACGGAAATTTCCTGTTGCGGCAGGAAGAGCTTGAGCCGGCATTTGCGGAAATGCGTCTTGCTGTCGAAGCTGATCCCAGGCGCGCTGCGGAAGCCTTCTCACGCTCCCTGCACGCCGGTTCCAGCTTCGAGATCGCGCTGGATAGTGTCCTGCCGCCCATCAGCGATGCATATACCGATGTGATTCGGGAGCAATCGGAAGACGGCCACACCCAAAATGCGCTTCAAGTTTGGGACCGGCTCGTCTCCCTGCGTCCCCGCATTTCCTTGCCCGAATCTTTTCCCCTCGTCGGGGCTCTGATGATGGAACACCGCATCGCGGAAGCCAGCCGAGTCTGGGACCAGGCAGTCCTTCTTGCAGGCTTGGCGGATCTGCAAGGTCCCCCGGACTCGGTTTTGTGGGACGGCGGATTCGAATCAAATGTCAAGAATGGCGGTTTCTCCTGGCTGATTTCCGAAGCATCTCGCGGTGTCCAAATCGGCCTCGACACTCAAGAGAAACATTCCGGCAAGCGCTCCTTGCGTTTGATCTTTGAAGGGAACTCCAATATTAATTTCGCCGGCGTTTGCCATAACATCCCCGTGCAGCCTTTCACCACTTATCGTTTCTCCGCCTGGGTCAGAACCAGAGCACTCACTTCTGATCAGGGAATCCGTTTCCAGCTTCATCCAATCGGAATCCAGGACACTTCCTACGCCGCCACAGCGGAAGTTCACGGAACTACTCCTTGGACACTTGTCCAGTTGCCTTGGTCCTCAGGAAAGGATGTTCAGGAATTGCAAGTTTGCTTGGTCCGTTCTCCCAGTGAGGAAGCCGACAACAAGATTCAAGGAACGGCCTGGGTGGATGACGTCTCCTTGGTTCCGGAGCCTGCGGAGTATCCCAAACCATGAGGTTGCTGCGTTTTGGCATTTGCGCGCTGGCCGTGTTTGCCGTGGGTGCGCACGGAGGCGTGGAGGATTGGGCGCGAGCCGTCTTTGAAACCGGCGCCGGATTGCTGTTTCTCGCCTGGGCTGTGTGGATCTATTTCACGCAAGAAGACGAGGTTATTATTTCTCCTCTTCTCCCTCCCCTCGCAGCTCTTTCGTTGATTGTATTGGGACAGTTGGCTTTTCATGGCACCGCTTCTTCTTACAGCACGCGGATGGAACTTCTTCTCCTCGTCTCGGACCTCGTCCTCCTCTTTCTTGCCGTCCAAGCTTTCCGCACCCTTCAGGACTGGCGAGGGTTCATTTGGTTCGGGATGTTTTTTGGATTCCTAGTCAGCCTTTTTGGCGTTCTCCAGCACCTTACCTTTAATGGAAAGCTCTATTGGTTTCGCGAGATGGAATACGGTGGGATTCCATTCGGGCCCTACGTGAATCGCAATCACTTCGCAGGCTTCGTAGAATTAATTCTCCCGCTGTCTCTCGTTCCCCTTGTCTTGGGCAGAGTTCGACGGGAACGCTGGCCTGTCGTCGGTCTATTCGCAATTATCCCTATCGGCGCGCTTTTCCTCTCCGCTTCGCGGGGGGGCATCGTCAGTTTTGGCTTCGAGCTGGCCGTGTTGGCTCTGGCAATCATTCAGCGACGCGCGAAGGGAAAGCAATTGTTTGCCGGTGCCACCGTTCTACTGCTTGCGTTGATGATGGTTTCCTGGCTCGGCGTCGATCAGGTCCTGCAGCGCTTTTCCTCGTTTCAGTCGCTCGAGGTCACCGCTGGGAAGCGCGCTTCCATGCGGCGCGACACGTGGCAAATCTTCCTCCATCACCCCTTCGCCGGAACGGGACTCAGCACTCTCCAGATCGTCTATCCGCCTTACGAATCGCTCTACGATGGGAGAATCGTCAACCACACACACAACGACTACCTCGAGGCCCTCGCCGAAACTGGAGTTCTCGGAGGACTTTGTTGCGCTTGGTTTCTGGGCGTTTTGTTCAGAGAATCTCTGAAGCGACTACGTCAGTTGCACAACTCCTTTGCCGGAGCTTTGCAGCTCTGCGGCCTGGTGGCTTGCGTCGGCTTTCTCGTGCATAGCTTGGTCGATTTCAACTTACATATCCCATCGAATGCTCTTCTGTTCTTTCTCATGGCCCACTTGGCAACCACGGAGATGGCGTCTACGCTTCCGTTGCCCGCTCCCGGACGCCCGCGCCATCGAGATCCCGCAAATCACTGATTGAATTGAGCCTTGTCGCTGTATAATCGACGGCGGGGTCATCTATCTCATGCAGCCAGTCAGACTGGGTGCCTTGGTGTGGTTTTGCGCTTCGGCTGTCCTTCTAGTGTCTCTGGTTCTGCCCTCATCCAGTGGTGCTCAGCAGGCCGTTCTCGAGACGCCTCAACAAGTCAACGACCGTATACGCTCGATGTCTGCCGCCGCGCGGGTCATGCCGCATGACTATGTCATTGGCAATGGCGACCTGCTGGACCTCGAAGTCTTCGATGTAAAAGAGCTTAGCCGGGAAGTGCGCGTTAGCCAGACCGGGTCCATTGGCATTCCTCTTGTCCCCGTTCGCTTGCACGTTGCCGCACTGACGGAAGTTCAGGCCGAACAGAAGATTGCTGAAGTCCTCGAATCCAGTGGCCTGGTTTCTCATGCCGAAGTAAGCGTTACAGTCAAAGAGAGAAAGAGCAAGCCCATCACTGTCGTTGGGGCCGTCTCACATCCCATGGTTTACCAAGCCGACCGCCCCGTCACCCTTCTGGAAGTCCTGGCGGAGGCGGGAGGCGTTGCCAATGACGCCAGCGACACGGTGATTGTGAATCGACCTTCCCAGGAAGCGTCGTCCGATCCATTGGAGCCTCCAGCAATTGGACCGGAGGGTTCTGCCCCCGTGGCCGCGCCTTCCGACGCAGCGGTCTCCAAGTCCTCCGCAAACCCCGCTGCGCCGGCTGATGCTCCTGCTTTGTCCAATACCATCACGATTAATCTAAACGAGCTGATGGAAAGCGGCGACGCCGCCAACAATATTATTCTTCAGGCCGGCGATATCGTTACGGTCCCTCACTCCGGAATCGTCTATGTTTTGGGCGCCGTCAGCAGGCCTGGCGGATTCGTTCTTGCCAATGACCGCGGGCAGATGACTACGTTGAAAGTTTTGGCTCTGGCCGGTGGTTTGAACTCCACCGCGAAAAAGGATCATGCCGTTATCGTCCGCAAAGACGCTCAGGGGCAGCAGCATGAAGTTGTTGTCGATCTTAAGAAGGTGATGGCGCGCCAGGCGGAGGACGTTCAGCTGCAGCCCAGCGACATTTTGTACGTCCCGGACAGTGCCGCGAGGAAGGCTATGCTGCGCACCGTGGAATTGGGAATTGCTCTGGGGACCGGCATTGCTCTCTATCGAGTCGCGTACCGCTAACAATGGCCGACGAAAACAAACTCGTGCCGCGTGAGAACGGCTCCAACGGCGCCGTCGAGCTTGTCTCCTTGCAGAGTCGCGTTCCCAGCTTTGAACTTTCCCCGCGCGAACCCCACCTCTACGACTATCTGCTGATCTTGCGGAAACACCAGTGGTTGATTCTCTCTTTCATGCTTGCCGTCGTCACCATTGTGGCCATCGCCACTTTCCGCATGCAGCCCGTCTACGTGGCCACGGCCCGCATTGAGATTGATCGCGAGAACGCCAACATTCTTCCCTTCCAGGGTGCCGAGTCCTACGAATACATGATGGATCTCGAAAACTACATTGAGACGCAATCCAAGATCCTCACAAGCGAAACACTCGCCCTCCTAACCATTCGTAATAATGCACTCTCCACGCGACCGGAGTTTTCTTCACCAAACGGGCCATCGGAAGCCGTCGCCAGCGGCAGCCTCGCGAACCAGAAGCGTCCGCCCGAGCTCGCTGAATTCTTGGGAAGTCTCAGTGTGAAACGGGTTCCTAACAGCCGCCTGATGGACGTCAGTTTTGAATCTACTGATCCCCGGCTCGCGGCGCGCATCGTAAACGCCCATATAGCTTCCTACATCGAGCAGAATTTCCGGAGTAAGTACGAGGCCACCACTCAGGCTTCCACTTGGCTCGCCGACCAGCTCGGTGAGTTGAAGATCAGGGTGCAGAAGTCCGAGGACACCCGCATCGCTTACGAACGCCAAAACCAGATTTGGACGCTCGACGACAAGCAGAACATCACGACGCAGCGGCTCTCGGACATCAACAAGCAGTTGACCGACGCGCAGAGCGAACGCATGAAGAAGGAATCGCTCTACCAGTTTGCCAAAGCCGGCAATCTCGACGCCGTACCAGAAGTTCAAAACAACTCGGCACTCGGCGATTTGTTCAAGAAGCGTAGCGATGCCGCCTCCCAGTACACCGACGCCCTGGCCCAATACGGTCCCAATTTCCCCAAGGTGCAGCGCCTCCAGGCTCAAATAAAGGAATTTGACCAGACCATCGAAAAAGAGAAACAGAAAATCCTGGACGTCCTCGAGAGCGATTACCACGAAGCGCAGCAGCGTGAAGCGCTACTCACGCGGGCCCTCGACCAGCAAAAAGCGGACACCAATCAGATGGCGGGAAAACTTGTCGAGTACAACATCCTTAAGCGCGAGGCGGAAGCCAACAAGACTCTCTACGAAGGCCTCATGACCAAGCTGAAGGAAACCGCCATTTCCCAGGGACTGCGCTCTTCCAACATCCGTGTTGTGGACCCCGCTATGATTCCTTCCACACCCGCGCGTCCTGCCAAGACTCGCAACGTTGCGCTCGCTTTTCTCGTGGGTTTGGTCGGCGGCATCGGTTTGGCTCTGATGCGCGAGTACCTCGACAACACCGTGAAGTCCCCGGATGACGTTGAAACCCTCTCGCGGCTGCCTTCCCTCGCCGTCGTTCCGCAGTTTGCCAGCTCGAACGGCAGCAGCAAGCGCCACGGCTTCTTTCAAGGCCTCTCGGCCAACGGACATGATGCACGCATCGAGCTGGTTGCCCAGCACTTGCCCAAATCGCAGATGTCGGAAGCGTTTCGTGCTCTGCGAACTTCCATTCTGCTCTCGCAGGCCGACCATCCGCCTCAAGTCATTCTGGTCACCAGTGCTCTTCCACGCGAAGGCAAGACCACTGCTGCCGCGAATCTCGCTGTCACGCTCGCGCAGTTGGGAGACAGCACGGTGCTGGTGGATGCAGACCTTCGCAAACCCGGCATCGGCCGTCTCCTCAATTTAGCCGCCGGAAAATACGCGGGGCTGAGTTCCTATCTCGCGGGTGTTTCCGGTCTTGATTTGGTGTCCGTCCCGCATCCCGCAATTCCCAATCTCGTTGCCATTCCCACGGGACCTCTTCCTCCGAATCCCGCGGATTTGCTTTCCTCCCACAAGCTCGCAGACGCCATCGCCGAGCTCCGCGCCAAATTCAAATTCATTGTCATCGACTCGCCTCCCATCATGGCCGCTACCGATGCCGTGATTCTTTCCGTGCAGGCCGATGGCGTGCTCCTCGTCGTTCGCAGCGGCGAAACACCCAAGGAAGCCTTCACTCGCACGCGCGACCTGCTAAGCAGCGTCAAGTGCCGCATCCTCGGCGTCGTTCTCAACGCCGTGGATGCCAGCGCGCCGGACTACTACTACTCCTACCGGTATTATCCCTATTCGTATGGATATGGTCCCCAGGAAACCCTTGAAGCTCCGCATGAAAATGAGTCCGATGCCATTGCTCATCGCGTCTCCCGCGATCGCGATGATGACTCCGAGGCCCTTTAAGGAGACCCTTTGCGTTACTTGATTACCGGTGGAGCTGGCTTCATTGGTTCGCACTTGGCGGAGAGACTTCTCGATCGCGGTGACCGCGTCGTTTTGCTGGACAATCTTTCCACCGGCAGCGTCGAAAACATCCGCCATCTCAAATCCTCCAGCCAAATGCAATATCACCTGGACAGCATCGAAAATCGCCAGTTGCTCGCTGAACTTGTGGATGATGCCGAGGTCATCGTTCATCTGGCGGCAGCCGTTGGCGTCAAGCTCATTGTCGAGAGCCCTGTCAAGACCATCGAGACCAATGTCAACGGCACGCAACTGATCCTTGAAGCCGCCTGCAAGAAAAAGAAACTTGTCCTCACCGCATCCACCTCCGAGGTTTACGGGAAAAACACCGACGTCCCATTCCACGAGGACGCCGACCTCGTCCTTGGCCCTACAACAAAAGGCCGCTGGAGCTACGCGGCCTCCAAGGCGCTCGATGAGTTTCTCGCTCTTTCCTACTGGAAGGAAAAGAAGCTGCCCGTTATCGTGGCTCGCTTGTTCAATACCGTCGGCCCGCGGCAAACCGGCCGCTACGGCATGGTGCTCCCCAACTTCGTCAAGTCTGCCCTGGACAACTCCCCCATCAGCATCTATGGCAGCGGAAAGCAATCGCGCTGCTTCTGCGATGTCCGCGACACTGTGGAAGCTCTCATCCGCCTCATGGACTTGGACTGCTCCGTCGGAGAAGTCGTCAATGTTGGTAACACCGAGGAAATCACCATCGAAGGATTGGCGCACAGGGTGAAAGAGCGCACCGGCAGCTCGTCTCCCGTCGAGTACGTGCCTTACGATCAGGCCTACGAGCCCGGCTTCGAAGACATGATGCGCCGCGTGCCCTCCGTCGAAAAGCTACACGCTCTCACCGGCTTCCGCCCGCAAACTCCATTGAATGAGATTATTGACCGCGTCGCCGCCTTTTTTCAGCAAAAGGCAGAAAGTCTGCAGGCTCACAAGGTGGCTACAACCAGCGCCGACTAACTTCGGCCCCTCGCCCAGGAACCGCCATCTTCTCCTGCCTTTCGCTGCCTCTTGGCATAGCTTCTGGTCCACGAATCTCTTCGTACTTTCATCAAACTTTTGGTAAGCTTTTTCGTCTTTACCTCTAGCTTCACGGGGGTATTCCTGTGACCAAAACTGCCACTGCGGCCAATCGCCCCATGAGTTTCGGCGGCTGGCTTGACACCATTCTGCGCGACCTGAAGTACACCTTCCGCATGCTCACACGCACTCCTGGCTTCACGGCCGTGGCCGTTCTGACTCTGGCCCTCGGCATCGGCGCAAACACCGCCATTTTCACCCTCCTCGACCAGGTTTTGTTGCGTCTCTTGCCTGTCAAGGACCCGCAGCAACTCGTCCTCCTCACCATGCGCGGGCGCCATTACGGTAACAACTGGGGCGGCAACGCCATTTCCCACCCCATGTTCCGTGATTTTCGCGACCACAACGATGTCTTCTCGGACATGTTTTGCCGCTTCCCGACTTCGGCGAGCCTTTCCATTGGCCAGCAAGCCGAACGCGTCTCCGTGGAACTCGTTTCCGGCACCTACTTCTCCACGCTTGGCATTGTCCCAGCGATTGGACGCATCCTCACTCCCGAAGACGATCAAGTCCCCAGCGGTCATCCTTTCGTTGTTCTTAATTATAACTTCTGGAAGACGCGTTTCGCCGGTGATCCTCAAATCGTCGGTAAGACGCTCACTCTGAATAATTACAAAATGACCGTCGTCGGCGTTGCCCAGGCACGTTTCGACGGGGTGGAACTCGGCTTCTCTCCGAAAGTCTTCATTCCCATCATGATGGAGCCGCAAATCATCGTCTTCAATCCCGAAGACATGTTGAAGGAGCGCCGCAATCGCTGGGTGAACGCCTTCGGCCGCTTGAAGCCCGGCGTCTCGCAGCAGCAGGCCAAGGCCGCTCTCCAGCCCTTCATGCACTCCATGCTGGAGTCGGAGGTGCAGCTCCCGGCATTCAGCCGCGCCTCAAAATACGACCGCGACGAATTTCTCAAATGTTGGATCGACGTTTTGCCCGGCTCCCAGGGCCGTTCGTACACGCGCCGCCAGCTTACCACTCCGCTTTGGGTCTTGATGGCCACCACCGGCGTCGTC
>DASQYT010000434.1:0-6725 GCA_035639075.1 Candidatus Elarobacter sp. | reverse complement strand
TGCGCCGCTTTCCCGATCGCCACCACGCGCAGTTTCTCGAAATTCCGCAGATCGATTTTCGTTCCGCCGCACAGCAGCACCGTTCCCTTGCGCTGCAGCTTTCGCTGCATCGTCGCGGGAATATCGATGGCCGCCAGGGTTTCGTGAAAAATTTGCCGGGCCTGTTCCTTCAATTGCGGCATGGGAGGTTTGCCTGGAGACTCGTTAGGTTGACTTCAGCACTTCCGGATTCAAAATGTTCGGCGGCCGCTTCCCCGCGAACAGGGCAACCACGTTTTCCGCCGCGATGCACGCCATTTTTGTCCGCGTTTCCAATGACGCGGACGCAACATGCGGGGCCAGCACCACATTCGCGCGTTTCAGCCCGGGATGAATGAACGGTTCGTTTTCGTAGACATCCAGCCCCGCGCCCGCGATCTTTCCGCCCTCCAGCGCCGCCACCAGCGCTGCTTCATCCACCACCGGTCCCCGCGACGTGTTGATCAAGAACGCCGTCGGTTTCATCCGGTGGAATTTCGGCGCATTAAACAATCCTCGCGTCTCCGGCAGCAGCGGCACATGCACGCTGATAAAGTCAGATTCACCGAGAAGCGAATTCATTTCTCGGAACTCCGCTTTCAACTCTTTCTCCACCGCTTCTGGGGCTCGCACTGCATCTGTATAAATTACTTTCATCTGAAAACCGCTCGCGCGACGCGCCATTGCCCGTCCAATCCGCCCAAATCCCACGATCCCCAGTGTTTTCCCCCACACATCCGTCCCCACCAGTTGATCCAGGTCCCAATGTTTCCATTTTCCAGAACGCGCTAGCGCCTCGGCTTCGCCCAGGCGGCGCGCCACCGCCATCATCAGTGTCCACGCAAAATCCGCCGTCGTTTCGTCCAGAACGCCGGGAGTGTTTGTCGCCGCCACGCCTCGCTTCGTGCACGCCGCTACGTCGATGTTGTCGAATCCCACCGCCACGTTCGCCGCGATGCGCAGTTTCGGCGCCGCTTTCAGGAACTCCTCGTTTACTTTCTCGGTCAGCAGGCACACCAACCCCTCTTTGTCTTTCACGCGCTGCAAGACTTCTTCTCGCGGCGGACGTTCCGGCTTGGCCCAGTATTCCATCTCGCAGCTCTCATTCAGAATTCTCCGCGCGGCATCGAACAAGCTGTGCGTCGCAAACACTTTCGGTTTCGACATCAGAATCCTCGCACGCAATTTTGGAAAATTTACACTAACACACCGTCCCCCTCCCGGCATAACTCAGCGCTTCGCGCGTCGGGCCAACCTATTGCGGGGTAAGGTTGACGTTTACGGGCACAGACGATGTGGCAGCTTCGGTAACCGTGGAGATAAAGAGAAGGCAGTTCTTGGAATAGACAGAGCAATTCAGATTCGCTTTTAGGATGATGCGCGCAGGGACGTCGTCCGGGAATGCCAAAGAATACTTGGCGGCGGAGAGGGCGGGAATAGTAGCCCGCAGTTCTTCAGAGCCAGACAGGAAAGTGACCTCCTCGACTTTGGGTCCATTGACGAGTGAGATGACGAATGCGGCTCTTCCCGACTCGCCTCGTAGCTTGGTTCGTAAAGGAATATTCATGCTTCGCATATCGGTAAGCCCCAAATAAGCGTCGGGGACAGTGCGCCGTACAGAGTTGGAGCCTGCTGGCGATGAACCTTTCAAAAACGGCCGCAGGCGCGTCAATTCTGTGGTGAGTTTCTCTTTTAGGTTCTCGTCGCGAGAGAGGTTGTGTCCCCACGCGGCATTTGCCAAATGGCAAACTCGAGCAGCCTTGGCTTTCTCCCCCAACCCCTCGTAGGCCTCGACCAGATGCTCGCCAATCTCAGCGCTCTGCATTAGCTTCCAGGCAGCTTCGGTATATTTCGCGGCGGAAGGGAGGTCACCCAAACGGAACTTGATCCACCCGAGAGTGTCCCAATTCGCTGCCAGTTGGCCCATTAGAGCGTAATCGCTTGGCTGGGCAGAGTCCGGAGAAATATCCATTGTTTCTTCGGATAGAGAAGTTACAGCGCGAGTGGAGTATGCCAGGGCTTCCTTGAGATGGGCATTGGCTTCAGCGAGAGAGTAGGCGATGCTGTTGAGGAGAGCAGGCTTCGGATCGTCGCCGAGGGCTTTTTTGTAATTCGCCATCGCCTTGTCCGCATCGGGGACAGCAAGGTAGGCCTGCCCAAGCGCAAAATATAGACCATCAGAGTCGTCGGGAGTTTCCGCTAAAGCTTTTTCTAGAATGGCGATGGCATCTTTTGGACGGCCGGTCCTGGTGTAGGCCTGACTCAGCGGAAACAGTACCATTCGATTGTCAGGATTGTCCGCGAGCGCCTTTTCAAGGAGTGGAATCATACCCTCCGGCTTGCCAGGATCCATGCCCATCAGGTTTGCCGGGAATGATTCTTCGCCGGGGAAATTGCCGCTGATCAGGATATAGCGATTTTCGGTATCGTTGATAGTGTTGCTCAAGTTGCTAAACTCACGTCGTTTTTCGCCGGGAACTTCGCGGACCAGAGTTTTCAGGTGAATAATTCCATGCAGAATGGAGTCTTTGAACGAGTAGTTCGCTGCGTACTCCGCGAATTCGGTCTTGCGGCTGACGCTGGGCGGAACGACCGCGGAGAAGCCGGTGGGAAGCTTGATCGTTGCTTCATGGATGACCTCGCTCAATTCCCCCAAGGGAAGCGGCTCTCTGGAGAGTTTTTGTTCTTCCGTCAAGGAAGCGATGACAGCAGGAGGGGCAGGGAGGGTAATACGATGGTTCTTCCAATCGGAGAAATCGGTGCGGTGATAGGAGCAGGAGACAGAGAATGGCTGCGCGGTATCCTCGGGCTGGGAAACGGAAACATCGCTGACTGTGCCGCCAAAACCCAACCGGGCGACGATGTTTTGCGTCAATTCCTGCCAGCTATTTTGTGGCGTGGAACGATACGTTAGACGGAAGACAAGTTCGGAGTCCCCACGCAGTTCCAAGCGAATCTTTCCATCCAGAGTGCCGTTTGCATCGAGCGAAGAGTCCATGTTGAAGTGCTGAAAGCTGGCGAATGGTGGGTCCGCAGGGGTCGCGACGAGTCGAGCGGGAGTGGAAGCAGGGATGACCAGGGTCTGGCGATCCCGAAGACTTGCAATGAGCATACTGAAAGGCGCGATTTCGGGAGTGGTATCGAGAAAAAGAAAAGAATCGCCACGCGGGATGGCAGTCAGGACATGATCGAAGAGGCTCGGGGAAGGAAAAGACGGATCGACGCGGAACTTGGAACTGATCAAGGCCGGATAGGCGGCGACACCCACAGCTTGCAGAAGTGCAGCAAACAAAGTGTGCTTGTCTTTGCAATCGCCATAGCGATTCGCAAGCACATCCGCAGCGGAGTGGGGAGTATAACGGCTCAGACCCAGATCGACACCGATGTAACGGTAGCGCGTGGAGACAAAATCATAGAGCGCATGAAGTTTCTCGTCATCGGTAGCCTTTCCTTTAGTCAGGTCATCCGCCTTGGCTCGAATTTCCGCGCTGACTGCAGCCTTGGGTTGTACGAGACTTCTGAACCACCGTCCAACCTCGTCCCACGAAGAAAACGAAGAAAGCTGGACGTCCGGAGGAATAATGCCGTGATAGTTCTTTTCCCACTCGGGAATTTTCGATTCTTCGAGCTTCTTCAAATTTGCGGTCCGGAAACTGTAGATCCTGCGATCACCATCATCGCGGGTCGTCGGCTGGGGCTCAGAATTGCGCAGCTTCACGGCTGGACTTTCCGGGACGTCGATTTCCAGAGTCTCTTTCAAGCAGATACCAGCGTGGAAATAAGAGTAATCGAACCAGAAGTGCCCGGGCGCCATCGGCTCGTGAATGGTCCAGTGAAGATGGGCTTCTAAAATGTCACCGACGCCCAGAGATTTAATGGCGATATGCTTTTCACGTTCGTCCGTGTACATGGGGGCTTCGCGGCTCACCGCGGAATCGAGTTCCTGGACATCGGAGGCGGGAGTTTCGACGATTGCGCCGTCCGGCTTGCGAACGCGAGCGTAAACGACTTCCAAAGACTCGAATTTGGCGGAAAAAGAGTAAACGAGCAGTCCAAACTCGTGGACGGCGGATTCGGATTGAACACGCACCCGGAGGATGAGGTCTCGATAGCCCTTGCCGTCTGGCTCGAAACGTACCGCGCTTTGAATCAGCTCATAGATGTAGGGTTCTTTGTCATAAGATTCGTCATGGGAATGCTTCGGGGGAGTAGAGGTGGCAGCGGGGGAAACGGGAGGCGCCTGTGCCTGCGAGAAAGGAGAAGAAAGAAGGTTGAGTGTCAGAAAGAGACAAGTCAAAAGCGAAACGCGCATTCGGTTTTGTCCTTTTTCCGAAGGACTAAAAGTACATGGTAACCCAGATTGGAGCCAGAAGGATGAGTACTAAAGCGAACCGCGGAAAGATGCAACCGGTGGAGCTCCTCCCGCACCATTTGCTTGCCTCGGGACTGAACTCTCCACGAGTGCACTCTGCTATCCCTCGGTATCTAGACCACTTAAAGTAATCCTCGACATATATTACTAATATGTCATAAATGAATGAATTAGTTGATCCAGTACGATTCTTTGTGCCTTGAGCCCATGCTCGCACACCGGGCGGTCCTTGCTACCCCTACGAACCCTTCGCATCTCAGCGCCGTCACCTTTTTTTCCGACGTCTCGCTCCCGTAACCTCTCTAGCTGCAACACTTACAAAAAACTGGGGGGTGGCTCCCTTCGCAGAATGGGCGGCCCACAAGGAAGTACCGGAACAGGACTCGTTGCCTCGCCCCTACGTCCTCACTTCGGTACGACCTTGCTCCAAGTTCCTTCCAGAAACGGCTACGCCCTTCCCGCAGCGATGGAGTAGCCGCGAAAAGGGCGCGCCGTCTTCAGGAGAGAAGATCGTTTGCTCAGTTGTCCGCAGGAGGCGGAGGAGGAGGTGCGCCCGGCCCGCCTTTGAAGTTCTGAATGAACCTTCTGTTTTTGCCGGCCGTCACCGTGTAGTCCGATGGCACGGCAAAGAGCGAAGCAGCCGGCTCCGTCCGCTGAATGTTCGTCAGCGTGTACGTCGATTCGCCGCTCCACGGATTGGTCCGCTTGCTCATGACCACCATCTGCAAATCGTTGGAGAACCACGTCTCGCGCACGATGACGATCGGTTTTTCGTTTCCGATTTGTCCGGCGGGAATCGTGCGCGTCAGGCGCGTTCCTTGCGCGCTGACTCCCGCAATCGTCTGGGTGCCCAAATCTTCTTTCTTGAGATTGCCGGAAGCAATTTCCTCCTGCTCGCGAGCCGCCATTTTCCCCTTAATGTCGCCCTTCATCGGTCCCTTCATTCCGTGAACCGGGCGGCCCATTTTCTCCGCAGCTTTGGTTTCGGGATGCAGCACGAAACTCGCGTTCGCAACGGGATCATTGATTACCACAAACGACTTCGGCTGCCCGGACGCTGCCAGCGGACCAAATCCCGACAGCGTTACCTCCTTGCGAAATCGTCCTTGGCCGTCGCGGAACAGGTTCACCTGCGATTTGCGAGAAATGTGATTCCCGTCCGCGAGAGTCTGGTTCGATTCCTGAACGGCTACCGCGCTGAAGGGCGCGCCGGTTACCACTTGCCCGCCGTGCAATCCTTCAAATCCCAGCAATTCAACGCCGTCGCCCATCTGCATGAATACGCCGGGACCTTCTCCGTGCACCACCAGGCCCACACCCGCGCCCGGAGGAGGCGGTGGGCCCTCCTGCGCCCACAAGGAACCAGCGGTTCCTGCCAGCATTCCAGCGAGAAGCAGGTTTGTGAATACTCTTCGATTCATTATTTCGTCTCCTCTTCTCTCCCGAACTGTTGCGAACTCTTTGCCATGGCAATCGCGGCCAATCCCTTTTTCAACTGCGCGATCCACGTTGTAACCAGTTTCTCGCGCTCCGTTTCAGCTGCGTGCCTTATTCTCTTCCAAAAAGCCGATGCCACCATTTGCGTGCTCCTTCCCGAGGCGCCCCGAAAGCGCCCCGCACCCAAGAACATTTATCGCGGCAGTCGCACCGCTTGTGGCAATCCATCATCCCCAACGAGCAAATCCACCTGGATCCATTCATTGGCTCGCTCTTCATTGACTGGCAGACCCAGCGCACCGAGCGCGCCGCGCTGCATACGCACGCGCAGAATGGCGGCGTCATCGGCATCCAGGGCAAGGGTTCCGGGCAGAAGCGTGAAGCCGGTCAATTCATTGTCAGCCACAAGTGTCTCGGAACTGGCAGCTCCCGCAGAATCTTGCGGCGGCATTCCATTCGTAACCTGCGCAGTGTTTTCATGATTCGTTCCGGCACTGGAATTACTTTCCGGAGGCTTTTTTGCAGCCGGCGCGGAACTCAGATGCTTCATAGCCACTTCCTGCCGGCCGTGGAGCCAATTGCGCCAAGTCACGACTCCGGCGAAGACGGCCGCAGCGGCCAGCGCCCACGCTGCCACCACGGCGGCGCGTCGAACCTTGAATGTTACGTGCTGCGTGCGAAACTCCTGGCGCAAACGCATCTCCACGCGCGCAGGCGCTTGAGCCATCGCCGTATCTTCCGCGAACGCCCGCAGATCAACTCCTGCCGCCTGCCACGACTCCTGCAATGCGGCGCATCGCGAGCAGGTATTCGCGTGCTCACGCGCGGCCACGCGCTCCACTCCGCTCAAGGTGGAGTCGCGCTCCGCGTCCAATCCGATCATTTCAAATTCTTCGCA
>DASQYT010000433.1:0-4200 GCA_035639075.1 Candidatus Elarobacter sp. | reverse complement strand
ACGCTTCGGGCTTCGGGCATCAGATATTAGGCGTCGGGCGTCCCTGTGGACCCGTCCGTTCTGTCGCTTAGGAAAATTTGGGTGGATTTGAGGTGGGGGTGAGGGCACCCGCCCCTACGTGTGCCGCGATGGAGTCGAAGCTTGAGGTCACGATGTGCAAAAATCGGCGCTCTGCCTTAAGACCCCTGCCGAACATCCGCGACCAGGGGAGAGACGGTTTCGGCAACTCCAGCGCTCGATTTTCGCGGCGGCAGGTTTTCTACTTCCACCGGCGGGCGGCGTTCCACGGTGCCCAGAATCGGCGCGTATTCAAATTCGTCGGTCGGCGAGAGAGAGACAAAACGCTGCTGCGCGCAAAGCGACTCGATCAGGGCGCGCTGCCGTCTACTCAGCACCTGCAAAGGCAGCACGTGAAAATGGCGGAAAATCCATAGAATGTAGATTCGCTGAAGAAATGTCGGCCTGATGTAGCGCGGTCCCAACGGTGTCAGCACGCGCAGCACACCGTCAGACAGCTTTTGCATCCACATATTCGAAGCACCCGCAGATTGGAAGTTTCTTAATTTGTTAGCGGGAGCAATTCAAGGGCCAGCATTATTGCACCAAATTCGATGCATCGCATTAAGAAAGTTTTATGAAGAAACCGATTCCCGGCAGATCCTCCTCTCCTTTGCCAGTCAATTTGAGAAAGTTCAGCCAGATCTTCCATTTAGCCGCTAATTTCCGGGAGTATCTCCATGCTCAGGATACGCGCCGCCACTCCGCACCGCTGCTCACCGCTCGCTTCCACACGCACAACGGATGCTCGGCAGCACACCCATCGCTTCTCGCCGCCAGTCATCTCCTTCGGCAAAATCAGAACCATCTCCAGCGCGCTTCCTTCGCTGAAATGCGCGTCGCTGTACAAGAAAATCCCACTACTGCTCAAGTCGCGCGTGCAGCCGCTGGCTTCAATCGTACCCTGCTCAGACTTGATCGTGACTGGCAGGGCAAGACTTAGGCGCTTCTGCGTCCGGCGTTCAGACTTAGGTTCTGCCATGGAGGAGGGAGAGTACCACAATTCGGCGCCTGAGTGCATCGCAGCCGGGCGGAGAGTAGATCTTCGAGAACCGGGTGCCTGAAACAAAAAGCTCCTCTCATCGCTATCGAGAGGAGCCGCAAAGGAATTCCCTGCCGTTCTGCTAGAACGTGAACTTGGCCGCTAACTGAATCCCGCGCGGTCCACCACCACCCAGGAATGGATTGCCGATACCCACGTCGCCGGTGGCGACAATGTGGTAGCCGCCATTGCCGACCTCTTGTCCGGGCCCGCCTGCAAGGAACCCGCATTTACATCCACTTGAAAGATTCGTCCCTGGATCAGCGACAAAAGCTGGTAGGAATGGGTTCGCGAAGTTGGGGTGATTCAGGATATTGAACAGCTCCGCGCGGAGTTGCATGCTCAGGCGTTCCGTGATTGCTGTGTTCTTGTAAATTGCGAAGTCCCACTGTTTGAATGTCGGCCCCACCAGGGAGTTCCGGCGCTCATTCCCAAAGTGACGTGTCCCGGGCACGCAATCGCTTGCTAACCCGGTGATGGTTGTGACCGTGCACGGAACAGCGAATGAGCTGAGTTGCACATAGTTGAGCGGGTCGCGCTTATGATAGATAATTGGTCCGACCACGTCTGGCCGATCATCACCCTCGCCGCTTCCGCTGAAATCATCCTCAAAGTTGTAGTTGAATTGAAAAGGTTGTCCACTCTGCAGAGCAACCGTGCTAGAGAAACCCCAGCCGTTCCTTATTCTGCTGGAGCCGGATTTCGGCAATTCATAGCCAAAAACCCAGGAGAACCGGTGTGGGACATTGAAGTTTGATGGTCCGTATTCCAAGTTCGGCCGCGTACTGTCATTCGGCTGCGCAGCGTTATTCTCAAAGTCTTCACCGTCACTCGCAGTATCAAGAGATCTCGACCACGAGTAATTGAGGATTGAGGTTACGCCGCGCCAATTTGTTATGCGCAAGCTGGCCTGTAGTGCGTTGTAATTCGATTTCGCGGTGGATTCCTCCTGCATGAGGTAAAAGGCGGTATTTAGGTTATTGGCGCCGAACACGCCTCCGTAGACGCGCGGCACTCCGTAGGAATCGTCGCATGCGCATGCTAAATCGTCCGCAATGATCGCTGCCTGGTTCGGCTGATTTAGATCCCGGAACCGGAACAACCGATGGCCTTGTGATCCGACGTATCCAACCTGCACCGTAACATTGTTTCCAATCTGGTGCTGGAGATTCAGGTTGTAATTTTCCATGTATGGAGTGCGGATATGTCTGTCAACAGCGAAACTGTCGCATTCTAGATTCGAGCAGTTGGGGGCATTGTCATAAATCGGCACGCCAGTGCCGATCACACCTCCACTGGCCGTGGCCGGCCGAACCTGCGCAGGATCGAGCGGATTGTATACGTTATATGCCGGGCCGGGATCGAAGAAGGGCGGATAGGGCAGATGGCCGAGGAAGAAGTCTTGCGAGAAGGCGTCATAGAACATGCCCCAGCCGGCGCGCACCACAGTCCTACCTCTGCCGGTAACATCCCATGCAATGCTGGCACGAGGCGCAAAATTCTTGTAATCAGGCTCGTACAGTCTACTTAATCCGGGTTGCCCCACCCGCGTCAAAGTGAATGTTTGGTTGACCGGATCAAGAGCCGTGACGTTGCTGAAAAGGTTGTTCTTCTCCGCAACCACGCCGAAGTAATCCCACCGAAGCCCGTAGTTCAAGGTAAATCGGGGCGTCAGGCGAAATGTGTCCTGGAGGTAAAACCCGTAGCTGTTCTCGAATGTGTGGCGTAGGGTATTTCCCGAGTACTGGAATCCGTTGCTCAAGTCGCCGGCAAGAAAGCTACTCAGGTCCGCGAACCTCATTCTCCCGCGCGAATACTTATCGAAGTGTTGCTGAATGCTAGTTCGACGAAACTCAAAACCGAACTTTACGTCGTGTTTGTTGAGCTTCCATGAGAAGTTGTCAATGAACTGGTTGTTAGAGTCCACACGGCGCCGCGGATCACCTGAAGTGGCACCGAGCTGAGAGAAGAAACTACTGCTGCCGGTTGGTGTCACCGAAACGAGGGTGATTGGCAGACCGGAATCGTGCAGCCCTGAGCCTGAGCAGTCTGCCGTCGAGCTAGCAGCGCAAAGACCAATCGAACTCGGGTGAAAATTCTGGTCCTGGGGAAAGAATCCCTCTGCGAAACGGTTCCAGCCATAGCGTACTTCATTTACTTGCGTTGGACCGAAGGTATGCACGTAAGAAAGCGCCACTAGCTGTACACGCGTCGGCGTCACGGTATTGAACCCTGGAAGCTGGCCGCCAGAACCTGTAAGAGCCAGCGGAAACGACTGCGTGCTGTCCCCGAAGAAATAGCGGCCCGTTACAAGATTGGTTGCGTTGAAACTATGGTCAATTTTTGCGATCGCACTGCTCAGGTTGTTGTATGACGGGGTGATCAGCGAGGCGTTTGGACCTCTCGGGCAGCCCGTATCAAACGAGGCAAAGTCGGAATCGGTTGGGACTGGTCTCGTTCCGATGTTCGGTTGGGGCCAGAACTTCAAGATTTGGGCCGTAACCGTACTCGGTATGCTGCCGGCATCGTCAAATGCGACACGGTTTGGCTCGGGCACGCACGCCAGCGTTACCACTCCTACACTCTCGCGCTGCCCTTCATAATCCAAATAAAAGAATGTTTTGTCCTTGACGATCGGCCCGCCTAGCGACCCGCCAAACTGATTATTGTGAAACGGCGCCCTGCGCCCTTGAGAGTTGAAGTAGTTCCTGGCATCCAGCGCGTTATTGCGAAAATATTCGAGCAATGTCCCGTGTACGGTGTTCGTGCCGCTTTTGGTCACAATATTCACCGTCGCACCGGCGTTGCGGCCGTACTCGGGCATGAAATTGGAGTTTATGTTTAATTCGGAAATCGCATCCACAGGGAGGATGGTCGCTGGCGTCCCGAACACGCCTGCTTCGTTAATGGCCGGATCGTTCCGATAGCCATCGTTCATGTCGGTACCGTCGAGCAGAAAATTGTTCGAGCGACCGCGGGCGCCGTTCATCGAAAAAATTCCAAATGAGCCAGGGGAATCAGTGATCTGGTCCGGTGAACCCGAGACACCTGGGGTCAGGAAAATCAGCTTCTGGAAGTCACGCCCGTTTAGCGGCAGGTCT
>DASQYT010000432.1:0-6713 GCA_035639075.1 Candidatus Elarobacter sp. | reverse complement strand
GACGCCGGAGCGGCGATCCACGCGCTTGTCCTCGCGCGCTTGGAAAGCGATTTCTTCCACCACTTGCCGGAGATAAGGTGGCACGTCAATCTTCTTTCCGGAATCGCGGCCTACCCAGGCTTCCTGCGCGGTGATGGTCATCCCTTCCTCAATGGTTGCGGGGTAGTGCGTGCGAATTTCGGCGCCAATGCGGTCTTTGAGCGGGGTGATAATTTTCCCACGCGCGGTGTAATCCTCGGGATTGGCGGTGAAGACGATGAGCACGTCGAGTGGCAGCCGCAGCGGATAGCCCTTAATCTGAATGTCGCCTTCCTGCATGATGTTGAAGAGGCCGACTTGAATTTTTCCGGCAAGGTCGGGAAGTTCGTTAATGGCAAAGATGCCGCGGTTGGCGCGCGGGAGAAGGCCGTAGTGGATGGTCAGTTCGTCGGAAAGGTCGCGGCCGCCGCGAGCCGCGCGAATCGGGTCGACATCGCCAATTATGTCGGCCATGGTCACGTCAGGCGTGGCTAGTTTTTCGACAAACCGGTTGTCGCGAGGCATCCAAGCGATGGGAGTATTATCGCCTTCGCCGGCGATTTTTTCGCGGCACGCGCGGCAGATGGGCTTGAACGGATCATCGTTGATTTCGCAGCCCGCAACGACCGGCATTTCCGGATCGAGCAGATTGACCAAACCACGCAGAATGCGGCTTTTGGCCTGGCCGCGCAGGCCGAGAAGAATGAAATTGTGGCGTGAGAGCAGGGCATTCACGATTTGCGGAACAACCGTATCTTCATACCCGTGGATGCCCGGGAAGAGGGTTTCGCCCTTTTCGATGGACCGGAGCAAATTGCGGCGGAGTTCATTCTTGACGGAGCGGCATGCGCCGCCCGGATCAAAATCAGGAATGCCTTTTAGCTCGCCCAGGGTGCGCGGTTTGGAATGTCCTGAAGAATGCGTCGATGTGCTTCCCGTCATGGGTTTCCGTTCCGCGAGCCGGCTGGGCTGGCTCGTCTGAATTTAATTTAATCCGTGTCCGTTTCCTCCGGCTCGCTGGCGCTTGGCCTCTTTCTTCTGTAGATGCGGCGCCCACTCGCGAAGGTACGCGACTAGTCGCTCCTGGCGGTCCGCTTCTGACCGCAGCTCGAGTATCTGCTGCTTCCACAATAAATCCATTGGCAACGTGGCCGCAACGAGATAAGAAAAATCTTCGGTCGAGGCGCCCTCAAGATTTTTCGGATAGTCATCGAAAATGAGCGTGTGGCAAGTCTCGAAGAGTTCCACAAGTTGGCGCTGGATGCCCGGACTGGCGGGATTTTCCCGGTCTTCCAGGTAATCCACCTGGCCTTCCAATAGAGGGTCCTCGGCGAATATTTCTACGACGCGGAATGGAGCGCGGCCAATAGTGAGAATATCCATTCTGCCGTCCGGGTAGCATTTTGCGACCTGCATGATTTCAGCGGTGCAACCCACGCGCGCGACTCCCTTGTCCAGGGAGAGGACCATGCCGAATTCCGATTTCTCTTCCAGGCAGTCTTTCACCATTTGGCGGTAACGCGGCTCGAAAATATGCAGGGGGAGTTCCGCGCCTGGAAGGAGGACGACGTTCAGCGGAAACAGAGGAATGCGTTCAGGCCGCATGGGTCCCAATCCAAATCATACCAGAGGGGCGGGCCTGTGGTTATCGTGCTCGGAAAAAAGTTCGCCACTGTCTCTACGCATATGGAATAAAATAAGAACCCGCCTGGCCAGATTGGAGGCCACAGGTCATGGCCCGTAACCGAGTTACTCAAATCCGCATGCTGGCGTTCTCTGTGTTTTGTTTCTGCATTTTCGTCGCGTCCCCAGTCGGCATCTGCCAGGTGGCCCAGCCCCCCGAGAAGGTGGAACCCGGGCAGCACGGGGAACATGGGAAAAAGGAACACCACCACTTGCACGTAATTCTGGGAGAAGAAAAGTGCGACCCACAGTTCACGTATGAGGAAGGACCTCGCGGCCCGAGTCATTGGCCGGAACTGTGCAACACGGGGAAGATGCAGGCTCCGATAGATATTCAGCACGCCGAAAAACTGCGGATTTACGATCTCAAGTTCAATTATCAACCGGCTGATCTGGACATCATCAACGATTGCAACGAGTATCGAATTCTGGTCAAGTTCCCCGACAATTATTGGCTCACGGTCGGAAAGAAGCCATATTTCCTCACCGAACTTCACTTTCGCGAACCGGGTGAGAATGCTGTCAATGGCCAACGGCCCAGGATGTCAATCCAGCTTGTGCATTTCTCTCCCGAAGGAGTTTTCCTAATTATTGAAGTCCCGGTCGTGGCCGGCAAGGAAAACGCGGTAATCAAGACTCTTTGGGAGCATATCCCGGCGCCAGGTAAAGAGAGTAAAGTCGATGGGGTAAAGATAAACCCGACGGATCTGCTGCCCGCCGACCACAGCTTTTACCGGTTTCCCGGTTCGCTTACAACCCCGATCTGTACTGAAGTCGTTTACTGGTACGTGATGAAGAACCCCATTGAGTTATCCGAAGCCCAGATCGCCGAATACGCGAAGTATTATCACAACACAGCCCGGCCACTTCAGCCGCCAGATGGCAGGCCCGTGACTGAACCCCTAGGAACTTTGCCATAATCGCGATAATCGCCAGATCGTAACCCTCAACGGCAAGGGCAGATGCGGGAATACGTAATTCCATCACTAACCTCACCCATCCGACTGGGCAGATGGCCAAGCCTTGTTCTCATACCGTTCCTAAGTCTTTGCGCGGTACCTTGCACCATTGCACAGTCAAGCCGAGACAGCGCATACGAGACTAGGCGACATAAAGCCGCCGAACTCTTTGACCAGGGTAAGCGACTGGAAGCTCTGCCGTTTCTGGAAGAGCTTACGCAAACTAATCCGAAAGATGACGAAATGCTGGTTGCTTTGGCGGCCTGCTTGGTTGAGCACGCGGCTGCGGTCACCGATCAGGAAGCGGCGGGCAAAGAGCGTCTTCGCGCCCGCGAACTTCTAGACGCAGCCTGGAAGCTCGGCAATACCAGCACCCTCGCCATGAATCTATCGCAGCTCTTAAAACAACTGCCGGAAACTGGCGCGATCAAATTCTCTGACAACCCTCAAGTGGAGCAGTTCATGCGCGTAGGAGAAGCTGCTTTTTCACGCCGCGATTTCGACGAGGCCCTTGCGGAATATTCGAAGGCCCTTGAATTGGAGCCTGAGAACTATACTGCCGCACTCTTTATCGGCAATACCTATGACAAGCAGAATCAATTTGCCAAAGGCGCGGAATGGTACGAACGCGCCATCCAGCTTGACCCCAATGTGGAAACCGCCTACCGCTATTATGCCGATATGCTGGCCAAAGAGGGCGATATGGCGAAAGCGCGCGCCATGCTGATCCGCGCTGCCGTCGCTGAGCCTTACAACCGCATCGTCTGGCGTGAATTGCACGCCTGGGCAACTCTCAATAATATGCATATCAACGAGGTTTACATCGGCGTTCCCGCGCCCCAAAAAGATGATCCATCTCCCCGCACTAAAGCCGGACCCAAGCGGGCTCCGGATCTCTCTATCGTGTGGGATGCCTACCGGGCAGTGAGAACCAATTGGCAAAATGGAAACGAATTCAAAAAGCGTTTCCCTGAAGAAGAAGCGTACAGACACAGCCTGCCAGAAGAATCCGAGGCGCTGACTGCTGCCGCCAAAGTTTTGGAGAAACTCAAGGCAGACAAAAAAGTCGCTGAATTAGCGGCGAGCGACCAATCCCTAAGCCTGTTGATCAGGCTTCTCCGGGGTGGCCTGATCGAACCGTACGTGCTCTTCAGTTTGGGCGATGCAGGCATCGCCTGCGACTACGCGGCCTATCGAACGAAGAATCGCAAACAGTTAGAAGAGTACATGGACAAGCTTGTGGTACCGCAGGCCCAGTAGCATTCAGCTATCAACAACGCCCTCACGTCCACGTCGCTTCAGCTCAAGATGTCCGAGGACTGAATGCGAAGTGCCACCTAACAAAAAGGCGGCTTCAGAGCTTTCGCTCTGAAGCCGCGATTTTGATACAGCTCTCCAAAAGTAGCCGCATCCGTCTGAACGCTCTGCTCTAGGGCTTTGGCAGCACCCGTATAATCGCCATCATGCCAAGGTCCTCGTGGGAGAGGATGTGACAGTGATAGACGAAGTCTCCAATGTCCATTCCCCGGAAGTCCATAAGCAACTGTACCTGCGGGAACGGGACATTTTTCTTACCCGACCAGAACGGCACCTCAATCATGTCTGCAAACTGCCCGGTTATGGCCGGCGCTTGCGTGCTTCCATTGGCCTCGAAGTTGTCCTGTGACTGCACCAGGAAATGGACCTGGTGCTGGTGGAATTCATGGTTCTCTCCGGCTATGTTTTGAACAATCCATTTTTCCACCGATCCTTGCGTGGTCACGACCGCTGGAGGATTGTTGTTGTCGAACAGCGTTGGTTGCTGGCCCGCGCTCACCTGGGTAATAAAGAACTGGGTCGGCTGAATCTCGCTGAATTGGAACGTACGCGTGGCCGACACGGGCTGGCTGCTCAGTCCGCCAAATCGCTGGTCGCTGATGGTTAACCCAGTGTAGGCGCCGACGTAATCATCGGGGGCCGATGCGAAAGTGTCGGTGTTGCTTAACGCGATGTTAAATATGGGCCGTGTGGGGTCACAATCACCCTGAGGGCCATTGTTGATGTTGTTGGTCACCAACTGTGCCACCTTTACAGTTGAGGCGGGCGCTTGCACCAGGAACTCCACCCGCCCCGCAACGGGAAGGCGGTACCGCGTCGCGGGAATGAGCATGCCCGGTTGGGTCCCGTCCTGGGAGTTAACCGGCACGGCGTCAATACCCGCGATCTGCAGCGTCTGAGGAACGCCATCATAAAGTACTTGCAGGTCGAGGATTGTATCTGCCGTACTGTTGGTAACGCGCCAGAACTGCGTTTCCCCGGTCATCATGGAGAAAACAGCTGGAGTAAAAGTGATGCCGCTGAGTTTGCCCTTGGAGTTAAAGGTTGCGTGCGAATCAATGGGGACATAGTTTACGCTGATGTCTTGGAAGGGAACGTCAACGCCGCAATTGCCCGGGCCTTCCGCCGCTCCCTGCACTTGGGGCTGGTCGCGGATCACCAGGATTCTCTGGCGCATGCCTCTGACCGCAGGCTGCACGTTCTGGATTCCGTCCACCACCAGGGCTCCCGTAGCGCCGCCCAGAAGGTCACGTTCGGCTAGTCCGTGAACGTGCGGGTGATACCAATAGAGTCCAGGAGGCTCGTCGGTCGGGAACGTAAAGCTGTACTGGAAGGTGTGTTCGGGGCCGGGATTGATCAGCGTTCTGGTCACGTTGTCCCCGCCGCACTGTGGAGTGACGTTCGTGCCGTGATAATGGATGTTCACGGAAGCACCGACTGAAGCTATGCCGTTAGCGGGGGGAGTGAACTGGACAGTGGCGTCTCCGCAATTCGGAGCAGTGTAAGTCTCTCCGAAAGGTTGCATCGGCGTATTGTTGGTTACCGTGATGTTCAAAGTATCGCCCGGATTTACGTGCAGTGTGGGCTCCTCCAAGCCGGTGTCCGTCATGAAGCAATGCAGTAGCCTGCCAACGGAGTCTGTTGTCTGCTGGTAGGAGAACCTCACGTTCAGAACGCCACTGGAGCTGAATAGCGCCGGTGGCTGATGGACGGCCGTTCCGGCGGTGAGCCGCGGACATGGGTTGGGAACCGGTGCGACGGGTGTGGGCGAACTGCCGGTGGTTGTTTGTGCCAGGACGCTGGCCTGCGAGAACGCGAGCACAACAAGGCAAGGCAAAACGTACAGTTTCACATGTCGTATTTTCCTTTTCATGGACTCTCCTCAAAGGTAGGCCAGGTTGAGGGGATATTGAGCTAGGTCTGACTGCGGTACGTTAATAAAGTATTTTGTCCGTGTCAAATTATAAATACTTGGCTTTCTCGTCCCTACCGTTCAGTTTGCCGGGAGAATCCTAGCTGCCTTAACGATGACGCCTTCATAAAAACGCACTAAGAATGAATCCTGGAGGTGCCTTGATGTTCGGAGAGTCCCAGCTAGCAGGAAAGGAAAGAAGTTACTCTCACAGGCAGTGGGTGAACGCTTGGTCGCAGCGCCCAATTGCGAAGGTTCACTCGTATCTTAGCGCGACCATCGGATCCACGTGAGAAGCGCGCCACGCCGGCAGAAAGCCCGCAAACGCGGCAACAATGGTCAGCAACGCTGCCGCAAGCAGAATTGCGACGGGGTCCGCAAAGCCTAGCCCAAATAGCATGCTGCGCATCAGATAAGTTCCACCTAGCGCGAAAGGCACGCCAATCGTGATTCCGATCAGCACGAGCGCCAGCGTCTCGCGCAGGACTCGCCAAAGAACGTTCCCTGGCTCCGCGCCCAGCGCCAGGCGAATGCCGATGTCCCTCGTCCGGCGGGATACCGTATAGGCCATCAGGCCGTATAGTCCAATGGCGGCGAGAAGCAGCGCCAGCAGGCTGAAAGCGCCGGCAAGTTGTTCGATAAAGCGGTCGGTTTGCAGCGAGTCGTCGACTAGCCCGGACATCGTGTGCACCTTGATGGGCGGAAGCGTCGGATCTGCTTCCTGGACAACTTGGCGAAGCGCGGCAGTCACGGCTTGAGGATCGGCATACGTTCGAATCTCATAGAAAGCGGCAGGATTTTCCCACATCGGATTGGCAAGGGGA
>DASQYT010000431.1:0-3776 GCA_035639075.1 Candidatus Elarobacter sp. | reverse complement strand
ATTGATGTCGATAAGCTGCGTGACTTGGTGACCGGAGACGTTGCTGCACTGATGATCACGAATCCATCGACGCTGGGAATTTTCGAGCAGCGCATTCCGGAGATCGCTGAAATCCTGCACGGCAAAGGCGCGCTTCTATACATGGACGGCGCGAATATGAACGCGCTCACGGGCGTGACACGGCCGGGCGACCTGGGTGTCGACGTGATGCACCTGAACTTGCACAAGACATTTTCAACGCCACATGGCGGTGGCGGCCCCGGTGCGGGTCCAGTGGCGATGAAGAAAATCCTCGAACCTTTCCGGCCGGTGCCCATCCTGGTTGAAAAAGAAGGTGGGCGGCTGGCGCTCGAACCGATGCGGCCGGATTCCATCGGCAGAGTAAAAGCCTTTAGCGGGAATTTTGGCGTGCTGGTTCGCGCGCTGGCCTACATCCTCGCCTACGGCCCGGGCGTGCGGCAGGCTACGGAGGACGCGGTGCTGAATGCAAATTACATTCGAAAGCACCTTGAGGGCGTTTACGAACTGCCCTATTCCCTGCCCTCCATGCACGAAGTCGTGTTCAGCGACGCCATTCAGAAAAAGAATGGCGTAAGCACGATGGACATCGCGAAGCGCCTGATCGACTACGGCTTTCATCCGTATACCACAGCGTTTCCACTCATTGTCGCTGGAGCGATGATGATTGAGCCGACGGAATCCGAGTCCAAGGAAGAATGCGACTTGTTTATCGACGCGATGAAATCCATCGCCGAGGAAGCCGCCGCTACGCCTGAAGTTGTGAAGACTGCGCCGCACACCACGCGTGTCCGCCGTCTTGACGAAGTAGGTGCCGCTCGCAAGCCCGTTCTGCGCTGGAAGCCAGCGGTTCCGCGCAGCGAAGCGGCGGACTGAGCGAACGAACACAAGCTGAATCACGACGCGCCAGATCAAGATTCCCTTCAAGGCACACATTCACCTCGCCGCGCGATCACCTTCGCTTACTTCTTGCTAGAATCTTCCTAGATGTTTTTCCTTGGACAGAAAGCCGCATGACATCCGCTCTCGAAGCCTGGCTCCCGAAATCGATACTCCTGCTGCGCGGCTATGATCGCCACAAATTCCTTTCCGATTTGATCGCCGGCGTGACTGTTGGCCTTGTTGCCCTGCCGCTGGCGATGGCGTTTGCTATCGCCTCGGGAGTATCCCCGCAAGCGGGGCTGTACTGTGCCATCGTCACGGGCTTCCTGATCTCTGCGCTAGGCGGTTCGAAAACACAGATCGGCGGTCCAACGGGCGCGTTCGTGGTGGTCGTCGCGGGAATCATCGCCAAGCACGGGATCGACGGCCTATTCATGTGCACGATGATGGCGGGCGTTCTTCTGGTGCTGCTTGGCGTGACCGGCATGGGCACCATGGTGAAATACTTTCCCCGGCCGGTCGTCGTTGGCTTCACCAACGGCATCGCCATCTTGATTGCCAGCACGCAGATTCGCGATTTTTTTGGATTGAAGATGGATCACGTGCCCGGCGATTTCTTTCATCGCATGATGGCCTTTGGACAGGCGTGGAACACTTTCTCTGTCCCCGCAACAGCCGTATCCATACTTTCGATTGCGGTGATGGTCTTCTGCTTGCGATATGCGAGGAAAATCCCGGGCGCCATCCTGGTCACGTTTGGCGCTACGGCTGCCGTCATACTTCTGCATCTGCCCGTTGAAACCGTCGGAACGCGTTTCGGGGGAATCCCCAGCGGTTTGCCAAGAATTGCCGTTCCGCATTTCCACTACGACGTCTTTCGGCAGCTCCTGTCGGCCGCGTTTACAGTGGCGATGCTGGGGGCCATCGAGTCGCTGATGTCCGCAGTCGTCTCCGACCGCATGAGCAACGACAAGCACAATCCCAACGTGGAATTGATTGGCCAGGGCATTGCGAATATCGTTTCACCGCTTTTCGGCGGACTCCCTGCGACCGGAGCGATTGCGCGGACTGCCACAAACGTGCGCTCTGGTGCGAAAACACCCATAGCCGGAATCATTCACGCGTTGACACTGCTGGCGATCGTTCTGTTTGCCGCGCCGCTCGTGAAGAGCGTACCGCTAGCTGCTTTGGCCGCGATTCTCATGATCGTGGCCTACAACATGGGCGACTGGGAGGAAATTCCCGAGATTCTAAAACTCAGCGCCGCGGACATCGCCGTTTGGCTGCTAACGCTGACGTTGACCGTCGTGACCGATCTGACCTTCGCCGTGGAGGTTGGAATGGTGCTGGCCGCGCTCACGTTCATTCGCAAAGTTTCGAGGACCACGACAGTAAGCCCGGTAACCAAGGACTATGTAGAAGACAGCCGTGTCCATGTTCTTCAAGGAAAGGACATTCCGGACTACGCGATTGTTTACCGCATTCATGGGCCATTCCTTTTTGGCGCAACCGATAAGTTCGCGGACATTCTCAATTCCCTCGACGAGTTGCCGCCCATTGTTATCCTTCGTCTGCGCAACATGACCGCAATCGATGCCACCGGCCTGGGCGCCATTCGCGATCTCGCGGATACTGTGCATGCCTCGGGGCGCTCGTTGCTTCTCTGCGGCGCGCGCGAGCAACCCTCGCAACTGATGAAGCAGGCAGAGTTCGAACGCCACGTCGGTGCGGAAAATATTTGCGGCAGCATCTCCGAAGCGTTGCAACGCGCGGCGGAAGTTTATCGTCAGCGCCATGCAGAAAAGGCCGCAAGCGAAATACCCGTAACTCGATAACTCCCTGTTGTTGGTTATCTTGAGAACCGCACGGAGTCCAGAATCGAGGAAAACGTCTTGTCATAATTGTCGTAAGCAGATTGCGGGGCCACGCACACGAAATAAACCAGGCCCTCCGGACGCAGAACACTTACGACCCAATCCGTCTCCTGTCCGCCGGCGGGAGAAACATTGCTTAAATAAATCGAGAGCCCCGGCTGTCCGTTCAAGCGCAACCGTTCGCCTTGCCGCGTTATTTTCATGCTGGGGTTCGACTTTTGAAGATCCTGAATCACCTGGCTTGTCGCGCTATTCAGGGCTTTTCCATCATTGGGATCGCCCTTAGCCTGCGCCACGCCTATGATTAGCCCATACGCGACGCTGCTATGGCCGCTGCCATCGTCCAAGACTCCTCCCTCGGGAGCAAACGAAACGCCGGGTCCGTCGCTGTCGGGATATTTTTTCCAATTGTCCGGATACTTCAGCATGTATGAACTCGCCTGATACTCGGCGAAGTGGCGGGATGGCGGAGCGGGCGCAGCAACGGAGCCAGGCGCTCCAGGCGTCGGCTTTTTCACCACCGGCAGGGCCAGCACTTCGCGCTTGATAGCTTCGAATTCAGCGGAGTCTTGCTTGAAGTTTGGCTGAACGCCCCCAAGTTTTTCGACTTCCTCATCCACGCGCTCGACGCGATGCTCCGGATTCGGGTGGTCGGAAAAAAATTCCGGAGGATTCTTGCCCTTCGACTCCGCTTCGAGCTTCTCGAAGAACTGCGCCATGGCTCGCGGGTCGTACCCCGAATCGTACAAGACCTGAGTGCCCAGGACGTCGGCTTGCGATTCGGCCGTTCGTGAATAGCGCAGGAGCACTCCTCCTGCCGCAAAAGTGCCCAGGGTTGTCACCAGCGCGCCGCCGGTGCTATCTCCGAAAACCGCGCCGAAGATCCCCAGCCCCGTCTCAGCCAGCATCGCTTTGGATGCCTGGTTCGTTCCGTGGCGAAGCGCGACGTGCGACAGCTCGTGCGCCATCACGCCTGCAAGCTGTGCCTCGTTGTCAGCGGCT
>DASQYT010000430.1:0-18524 GCA_035639075.1 Candidatus Elarobacter sp. | reverse complement strand
TGTTCAAGTCGGTGGCCGACTTGCGGAGAAAGCTTATGAAATACATCCGGCACTACAACAATGTGCCCAAAACCGTAAAGTGGCGCTACTTCGATCCGACCCGTCGCATTACTCCCAGTTCAGCTGTTACAGTCCACTAGTCGTCTCGCAATCAGCATTTTCGCGAAAGACGATTCTTGCGGGTCTTTCGCCTGTTCCGGTCACCCCTCCGACGCATTCTTCTTGATAGCAAGCTGCTCCTGAGCTCTCAGCCACACCTCGAGATGTTCGCGGCCCGTTCCGCGAAAAGTTTGCAAAATGATTCCTGCCATTCCGTCCGTGTTGGTCCACGCCACTTGGCCCCGTCCTATAACGCTTGCTCCCGGGGTAAGATCAAATGCAAAATCGATCATCGAAGTATGCTTCAGAGTTTTCGCCGTGCGCACAGCCATGCCGCCTTCGCTCACGTTGGTCATCCGCGCATGTTGTCCCGCTTCCCCATCGTTTAAGGTCACGGGGAGATTTACGGCATGCCGAAAGTAGCGCCGCCGCTCGCGCTCGAGCAGCTCCTTCGCAATCGTGATGTGCAGCGCGATGCTGTCCTCGTTCAAGGGTTTTCGTAGGAGAAAGTTCGCGCCCGCGCTTAACGCGCCTGTGTATTCTTTTGCGTGCAGCACGCACGCAAAAATCACCGCCTTGGCATTGGAAGTCCCTTTGCGGATCGATTCCATCACGCCCAGGGCCCCCGGAACTTCCAGGTCCACAAAAACGCCGTCAATCTTCTGCCGGTTCAGGCAATCGCGCGCGGCTTCCGCCGTGGGAACGAGAATGAACTTGGCCCCATATTTTTTCACGCCCCCGGACACGGCGTTCATTGTGGTATAGTCGCTGGACACGAGCACGAATTCGAGCTCTAACGGATTGGACATTGTGGCTGGGTTCTCCGTTGATCTGTGAAGGTCTGCTTGCGCGGTCTTTACGGCTACTACTGCCGACAATAATGGGAAAGCCGTGCTTCTGTCGAGCGATTTTGATTCCGCTCATGACTCAATTTCACGCCATTGCAAAATCTCGAACGATGAGCGCTTTTTGGTTGACGCAAATTCCCCTGTCCGGGCGCTCATCTGCCTAAGTATGCCCTTGTCCTATGAAATTCCACATAGCCTCAAATTAGGGTTTTTACCTGATTGTTAAGAATTCCGCCCGATGCTAACTAAATGTAGATTTAAATCGGATCAGCTTGCTCGCCAGCGGCTCCCACCAGCTCATTGCCGCCGGGTCCGGGTTCCGTTCCTAGGCTAGGCCGATGGCAGGCCTGTATGCGTACCTTAAATGGACGTATCGATAAACGTTTTCCCATAGCCGTTGTGGTGTACCTCGGGCAGGTGCAGGATCGGACCGTCAAGGAAACTGAATTGACCTGTACGGATAACATCAGCGTCAACGGCGCCCGGGTAATTTCCCGCCGTCCTTGGCAACCCAACGAATTAGTGCAACTCACTCCCTTGAAGGATGAAACTAGCATCCGCGGAAAAGTTGTCCATTGCCAGAAACTCGAGGACGACCGCTATCTCATCGGAGTGAATATTCAGGGGCTCAGCGCCAAATGGCCCTCGTTTCGGATTTACAGCGGCGCCTGACGACTGCCGCCTTCGGGCCATTGCTGGCGTTGTCTTTCGCAGGGAGAAGAAATCCATGACAAACGCATTTCCCCCGGTTCGGACCGAAGGCCGCATTCCAGAAGAGATGTTGGTCGAACTCTGCAGTCTTGAGACTGCCGCGCACGAAATTGCTTCCACCGTCAACGTCAGCTATCACGGTGTCCGCATTTTGACGAAAGGGCCGTGGGAGCCCAATCAGGATGTTTCGTTGCGAACCATCTCCGGTAGTTTTTATTCGCGCGCGCACGTCGTTTACTGCAAAGCCCTTCCGAACCATTCCTTTTCCATCGGGTTGGAACTGCTTCGACCAATGAGCAAAGCTTCCGAGCCGCCGCAAACCCATTGATTCCTCATCGACCCCGCACTTTGTCTCTCGCTTCCTTAGTGCATGACCGGCAAGACCACGTGCGAAGGCATAGCCGGTGAACAATAAATCCGTTGCGTCGCGGAAGTGAAGTCGGACGCAACCGCCTTGTAGATACTGGGTACGAATTTTTGCGGATTCCGGTCAATTAGGGGAAACCATGTGGACTGAATCTGTACCATGATGCGATGCCCTTTCAGGAAAACGTGATCGTGGTCGCGCAGGGGAATATTCCATTCGAGCGGTTCATTTGGAGCAAGCGCGTGCGGGACCTCGAAACTTTGCAGATAGCGGCCACGGCGCACTTCCATGGCGATCGGCAACTCGTACCCATTCAGCGATTGCGCGAACTGGCCGGGCTTCGGACCGTCTTCGGGGGCCCAACTATTTTTCTGCGCATTGTCGGGATAAACGTCGATGAGCTTCACCACGAAATCGCTGTCTGTCCCGGAAGTGGAAGCGAACAGCGCCGCGGCCAGCGGCCCGGTGACGGTGATGTCATGGTCGAGCGGCGCGCTCACGAACGACAAAACATCGGGGCGGCCATCCACAAAGCGCTGATCGGCGACTTCCCACGTTCGCCAGTCCCCCGCTGGATACGTTGGAGAAATGGGCCGCTGGCGGTAAGGGACGGGATTAGTAGGATCAGAAATATATTCGCGATAGGCCTTCGCGCTCTCTGCAGCGGTGGGGGCGGCGAAGGACAGCGTGCCATCCGCGTGCAAATATAGATTTGTCGCCTGCGCTTCTTTCGGCGGCCAAACCTCGTACGTGTGCCAACTGTTCGAGCCGCTCTGGAATGTGCTGGCCTGCCACGTCGGCTTCTCGCCTTTGCCGTGTAGGTAATGGCGGAAAAACGGCGCCTCGATGTTTTCCCGGAACTCACGCGCCGTTTCATGCCCAGCGAACGGAATCAGGCCGATGCTGTCGGCTTTTGGCGTTTGCCACTGACCGTGAAACCACGGACCGGCAACCATGAAATTCGTGTGGTCGGGATCCTGTTCTTCCGCGTGGCGAAAAATCTGCCACGGTCCCCAGGGGTCTTCCTGATCCCAGAATCCGGCCACGTTCAGGTTGGGAACGGTTGAGGCGTGAAGCTGGCGCACCCACGCTTCTTTTTTCCAGAAGTCGTCGTAGTCTGGGTGATCGATTGTGGAATTCCAATAAGGAATTTTGCCGTGAAGGTATTTCGCGTTGATATTCGAGAGCGGGCCTAAATCCAGATACCACTGATAGGTGTCGTAAGTCTCGAATTCAAAGTGCGTGTTGGAGTTTTTGTCGGCTTGCTCCATCACCGCGTATTCAAAGTCGTAACTTTCGCGCAGCGCGCCGTAGCGGTGATCGTCGTCATTCATCCACTGGTCGACAGGCGAAGCTTGCTCGCTCATGGCTTTCAATGCTGGATGCGAATGCAGCAGCGCAAGCGCGGTGGTCAGGCCGTCGTAGGAGACTCCGTACATTCCCACTTTGCCGCTGTTGTTGGGGACGTTTTTCACCAGCCACTCGATGCTGTCGTAGGCGTCGGTCGTTTCGTTGGTGGATTTGGGGTTGCTTAAGTCCACTTGCGAAGTCAGATCGAACGCGCCTTCGGACTTGAAGCGGCCGCGCAGATTCTGGATGACGAAAATGTAGCCATCCTGAGCAAGCTCTTTCCAGGACGCCGGCATTTGCTGTGGCGGATTTTCGGGAACGCCGTAGGGCGTGCGCCGAAAAAGAATGGGGAGCGGTCCGTGCTGCTCGGCAGGAGTGAGAATTACCGTTTGCAGCTTCACGCCATCGCGCATTGGAATCATCACTTCTTGCAGCTTGAAAATCGGCTGACGCGCAGGCTCTTGCGCCTGCCCGGGAATCGCGAGCAATCCTGCAAGAACGGCAAGCACTACTGTTGAACGCACGGGTTTCCTCCACTCCATTCTTTCTAACTCAACTGAATATCGCCGCGCGAGTATACCAGCAGACTCTTCCCTGGAGGCCAGGACGCCTCGAGCCTGGGACTTGTGGTAGACACGCAGATGCTTAGGGCCCCACCCCCGTGGTTTTTGTAAATGTTGCATCTACAGGACTTAGGTATTCCGCAAGTTCTTTGTTTGCAACAAATTAGGAGGGGCCTCATAGCTGTTGCACCTAAAGGACTTAGACTGCACCAAAATTCTGCAAATTCACCCCATGTTTCTGGGTTGGGGACGTCCTCTCTAAATGGGTTGCCTGATGACGCATAGCTGCGAAAGGACCGCAGAAGGCTTGGAAGCGGGCGGGTTGGAGCGCCGGGTTCAAAAAAGATGATAGCATGAAATTCAGCAAATGTCAAGTAATTCTTTGTGTACCATTCGAACGGAGCGGGAAGATGTTGAAACCTTTCAAGGTTGAAGGGGATACTCCGCCTGCGGGCTCCATAGAGAGGCCCGAGGCTGGAGTCATAGGAGTTTCTCCAAGTCCTCGGTACTTATTCCCGCATCCCGCATGATGCTTTTCAGAACCTTGGGGTGAAGAACTCTTGCGGCGTGAAATGGGACAGTGGCGCGCTTGCCTTCGGCATTCTTATAATCATGTGGCTGCCACTCTGACGCGTGATTGAAAACCCGAGCTTTTCGAGTACTGAACAGATTTCGCGCGCAGTAAGGCGTGGAAGCTTGGGCATCAGACAGCAATTTCAACGGTTGACAGGCTCACGGAACCTTGAGGAATCTCTTCGCCGTCCGCCAATCGGTCTGCGATCTGCAGCTTAATGGCGTCCTTGATGTTCTCTACAGCTTCCTCGTACGTATCGCCTTGGCTGTAGCAGCCTTGGAGCGTGGGGCAGGAAGCGAAAAAGCCATCGGAATCCGCTTCGACGATGATGGGAAGAGTAATGTTCTTCATGACTTAAAGCATTATAGGCCGGCCTCAAACGATGCCATAGCACATTATTTGCCCAAGAATGCGAAAGAGACGACAGGGAGGCAGGCATGCTCACGTATCGCCTAGCCGGTCCAGGTGGGAAAATCGAGGGCGCGTTCGTAGGCGGCGCGGGTGTGGACGGGTTCACCGTGGGAGACGATGACGCGCTCGAAGGGGAGGTCGAGAAGCGCGCGCAGCGCGGGTAGCGCGCGTTCTTGATGCGCAGGCGATGCCCAGACGCGCAGCTCGCCTCCCTGCGCGGTCAGAGCGTCGGCGAAAACGATGGTGCGCTGCTCGGGCAGCCACAACGGCGTCTCATTGCGGCCACGCCCGTCGTAAAGGGCGACGAGGCCACCCGGAAGCTGGCTGCCGGGCTCGATGAACTGCAGGTCGGTCTTGGGGATGTCTTCGCGAAAGAAGAGACGCGGGCCGAACGCGGGGGCATGATAGCGCCGCGCGAACAGATCGAGGTCGCGAACATGATCGGGCTTGAGAACGACGACGGCGGTTGGCGGGTGTGCGTCGAGGCGCTTCCAGAACTCGGCTGCGTCTTCGGGCGGAGCAAGCGGATCCAGAAGGAGCGTCTCGCCGTGGGATTCGACGCAGGTCGAGGCTACGACTGGCTCCCAGCCCTGCCCCGGCTTCCAGTGAGGATGTTCGAGACGCCAGATCCAGAGGCCCCGCGCTACATCGCGGAGCTCGACTTGGGGTTGCGAGGCTGGCTTCATCTGAGATGTCCGCTCGGAAAATAGTATTACAAGACGACACTCTGCTCATACACGAAGAGGATGAGAAAAGTCAAAACCCCACACGCAAAACCCGCGTATGGGCGCGCGGCACACGTCTATCCATATGAGGTTCTTGACGTGTCGGCCGCGATGCAGAAAGATGGTATAAACGAACACGGAGGGAGTCAGATATGAACATCGAAATCCGTGATGCCGACTTGGAAGCTAGGATCAAAAAGCAGCTTCAAGTCACTGGCTCTGCCAACGTCGAAGAAGTGCTGCTCCGCTTACTCGAAACGCAAGAAGAGCAAGATCGCTGGCTCTTGGAGAACCGCGAGGCAATCCATGCGAAGATTCGGCGCGGGATCGAGCAACTCGATCGTGGCCAAGGAATTCCAGAAGACAAGCTAGACACTTACCTGGCCGACCTGAAAGCCAAGCCTGAATGACGCGGCAGTACGTTCTTGCGCCGGAAGCCGCGCTTGATCTTGTCGAAATTTGGCGCTACATCAAAGGGCAAAGCAGTGTTGAAATCGCGGACCACGTCGAATCAGTCATTCGCGAGAGGATCGCTTTTCTTGTGGCAAACCCGGGCGCTGGGCATTGGCGCAAGAATTTGACGGATGAAAGGGTGAAGTTCTTCCCAGTCTACTCCTACCTGATTGTCTACCGGCCGGGAACAGCGCCTCTGCAAATCGTTTCCATTATCCATGGCCGTCGCGACGTGCCACAACTGCTCAAGGATCGTCTGTGACTTAACTCCTTGCGGTGTTTGCTGACATTCACCTTCGACTGCGTTAAGGTGGCGCTTCTTGTGGAGGCGGGCTTGGCGTTCAGCGCAAATTCGTGGAAAACCGTTTGGCTCCCCCGTTTGCGGCAGCTTCTCGAAGTAGAACAGCGTGTGATCTTTGTCGGGGTGCTGATCTCTGCTCTCTTCGCGGTGACGATTCCAGGCGCTCCGATCCTGTTCATGGGAGTTTGCATTCTGACGATCGGGAATCTGATGTACTTCCTCCAGACTCTCGCGGCGCGCATTTACAACAATCGCCCTTTCCCGTGGAACTGGATGTTGTATCTCCCCACTTTGGTGGCCGTGAGTTTCGCGGGCGCGTTTATTGCGATTGGCTTGTTGCGCTGGACGCGTCCCCACATTGGGCCTTATTGGGAACTCTTTCACCAAAGCTGGAAGATCGTCATGGTGGTATCGATGGGAACGGGCATCGTTGGATACGCGGTGCAGGAAGTGCAACGCAAGCTGCAAGCGAAAAACAAACTTCTCGAACAAACTGTGGAACGCAGTACCGCCGCCCTCGCGCAACAAGAACAGGAACTCACGCGCGCATGCGAGATTCAAGCTGGCCTCTTGCCGAAGGTTCTGCCGCAACATCCGAATCTGGAGTTAGCGGGAGCGTGGCAGCCCGCGCGCACCGTTGGCGGCGACTATTTCGACGTGGTGCAACTGGACGAAGACCGCCTGGGCATTTGCATTGGGGATGTCTCGGGAAAAGGCCTTACCGCTTCCCTGCTGATGGCCAATCTACAGGCGGCGTTTCGCGCGTATGCCACACCGGAAGCAACGCCCGCCACGGTTTGCGCGAAGCTGAATGCGTTTGTTTGCGGGAATGTGGCATCTGACAAATTCATCACTTTTTTCTACGCGATAGTGGACGCGCGGCGGCAGACGCTTATCTACGAAAACGCCGGGCACTGCCCTGCTCTGTTGCTGCACCGCGCTGGGCTAGCCGACTCCCTGTGCGGGCAAGGCGGCGTGCTGGGCGTAGCTCCCGAATGGACGTATGCGGACTCGACCAAACAACTAGCTGCCGGCGATCGGCTGCTGCTATTTACGGACGGTGTCACGGAAGCCGAAAACAACCAAGCAGTCGAGTTTGGGTCCGAGCGCATCGTGCAGGTGGCGGGGCCTGCCGGTAGTTCAGCGGCCGAAACCAAGCGCCGAGTCATGGAAGAGGTGGCAAAATTCTGTAATGGCGAATTCCGAGACGACGTTACGCTGGTGGTCGCCGCGATTCGCTAGGCGTTCCGCTGCGCACCGGACTTCTCGTGTTAGACTTCAAGAATGGAACTCACCCTCCACATTCCGGACGAAGTCGCGCAGCGGCTCTCCGCTTCGGGCAGCGATCTCTCCCGCCGCGCCTTAGAAGCCTTTTCCTTGGAAGAGTACAAGGCTGGGCGGCTGACGGAAGCGCAGTTGGGGCTGCTTCTGGGTCTGCAGACGCGCGACGCACTTGACGGGTTCCTAAAGGCTCATGAAGTCTGGCTGAATTACACCGTGGAAGACCTCGAACGTGAGCGCGCGGCCTTGCGACGCTTGGGCTTTGGAAGCTAGATGCGGGTTGTTGTCGCCGACGCGACTCCACTTCACTATTTAATCCTCATCGGCAACGCCGATGTATTGCCCCGTATCTTCGAAAGAATCCATGTTCCCATCTAAGTTCGCGACGAACTATGCTGCGAGGCTGCTCCCCCACCTGTGCGGACATGGATGCAGCTACCTCCAGAATGGCTGGAAATCCTCACCACGCCGGCCGCTGGACCCGAGGACTCTTCCTTCTAGCATTGGACTTGGGTGAGCGGGCGGCGATCATATTGGCTGAGTCCATGCGCGCCGATCTTTTGTTGATTGATGACCGTGTGGGTGCGGCGGTGGCCCAACGACAGGGCTTGGTTGTGACCGGAACGCTGGGAGTGCTGGACTTGGCTTCTCGGGCAGGGCTGCTCCATTTGCGTGACGCCTTCGCGCGGTTGCAGAAAACTAATTTTCGTTATCCACCCTCGCTTCTGGAAAAGCTCCTAGAGGAGGAGAGAAACCGAAAGAAGAGATAGCGACGAGACCACTGACCCTAAACTGGCCTTTAGTACAGCTGGCAGTGTCCGTTCCACCGACTAATCTGGCGATAGCCCTCTCTAGAAGGTCTAAGTGTGGAGGCTCCATGCGCGCCCGCAAGATCCTGCCTGCGATTGTAGTGCTAAGCGCGATGTCCATCGTCGCAAGGGCCCAGCAACCAACTACAGTAGGCGAAGTGGTCGATAAGGTCGTGCGGCAGGAGCAGGCCGAAGTGGAGCTGCTCCGACAATATTCACCGCTGGTGGAAACGTACATCCAGAATCTGCGCGCGGATAAGCAGTTGGGGTCGGTACCGGACGGCGACAAGTACTTCCTGGGCCGGGCCGAGCTGGCGAAGGGCGTGGACCTTGAGCCGCTGGAGCATGAGACGGGAATGAAGCAGAAGGTTTTGGGCGAATTTGCCGGCTTTTTCTCCACGGAATTTGTCCCGCGCGGTTTCCTGCAGATGATCTTCCTGGACACGAATGGCTTCGACCGCCAACACTACAAGATTGAGTATGTGCGGCGCGAGTTTTTGGGCGACGTGCGTTGCCTGGTTTTTGACGTCGATCCATTGCCGAAGGCGGGCAAGGGACGATTTGTCGGGCGCATCTGGGTGGAGGATCAGGACTTCCACATTGTGCGCATCAACGGAGCGTACGGCGGCTCATCGATGACCAGCCACTACTTCAACTTCGATAGCTGGCGGGTGAACGCTGGAAAGAACCAATGGCTCCCGGCATTTGTTTTCAGCGAACAGGGCAGCATGCGAGACGAGCAGACGAGGAGGATGAGGTTCAAGGCCTTCCGAGCGCAGACGCGGTTATGGGGCTACAACATTGGCAGAGTGCAGGGAGAGCAAGAGCTGAGCAAAATCCTGGTGGAGGGACTGAATCCCGCCAATGACCAGTCGGAAGGGGCCAATGACTATTCGCCATTTCAAGCGGAGCGTGCCTGGGCCCGGCAGGCGGAAGAAAACGTCATGGAACGACTGGAGCGGCAAGGCTTGATAGCGCCTCGTGGGGAAGTCGATAAAGTTCTGGAGACGGTGATCAACAACCTGGAGGTGACCAACAATCTGGACATCCAGCCGGAAGTCCGCTGCCGCGTGCTGATGACCTCAACGCTGGAGTCATTCACCATTGGCCACACTATCGTGTTGAGCCGCGGGCTGGTTGACGTGCTTCCTGACGAGGCCAGCCTCGCGGCTATCCTGGCGCACGAGCTGGGTCACGTGGTGCTCGGGCATCGCATGGATACGCAATTTGCGTTCTTCGACAGCGTGCGATTCAACGAGAAGGAGACGTTCCGGCACTTTGACTTTGCGCGCACGCCGGAAGAGGAAGAGGCCGCCAAGCAGAAGGGCAACGAATTGCTGAGCAACGCACCTTACAAGGAGCAGTCCGGCACGGCGCAACTGTTCCTCCAGACGCTCAAAAACCGCGCGAAGGAAATCCCCAACCTGATCAGCCCACACCTGGGGGACAGAGTCTCCACAAGCTTGACGATTGTTGCGGCGGTGTCCTCCGCGCAGCCGTCTGCCGCGGAAGCGAAGCCGGCCGCGGCTAACGGGATTGCGGCACTGCCGATTGGCGGACGCATCAAGGTCGATCCTTGGAACGACCAGTTGAGGATGCTCAAATCCAAACCAGCGGGCATTCTGGCTGAATCCGAAAAAAGGCCGTTCGAGCTCACTCCATTTGTGCTCTATCTCACGCGCCAGGGGGAGCACCCGTCGGCGGAAACTCCCGGCGCCGTTGCAGCGAACGCAGACTCGGAAACGAAACCTTAGCCGAGCTAGAAAGAAATCCCTTCAGAAACTTGCCAGCATCGTCTTAGAGCGTGCCGCGGATTTGGTTTTGAAGTGCGCGCCGTTTGACCTTTCGTCGAACCGTGGGACAATTTCCTCCCGTACATGAACCGGCCTAAGAACTTGCGTGCCTACTTCCTACTGGCTGCTCTTGGTATCGGTGGACTGGTATTGCTGCTGCGCGAGCATCGGCCTTCGTTTCTCCGGCCGGACTTGCATCTTTTGGCGTATGTCTCTACGGCAGATGGCAATGTAACTGTCGTGGACCTGGTGAGGCTCAAAGCTGTGGGGCGCATCGCGGTCGGGCCGGGGCTTTCCGGAATGCGCGAGCATCCAACACGGCCGGAGATTTTTGGCGTCAGCGCGGCGGGCGGGTACGTGTGGATCGTCGATCCGCGCGCCAATCACACCGCGGGGCAGGTGATAGCACGAATCACGATAGGGCCGCTTCCCTACGCGCTGGATTTCTCGCCGGACGGCAACCGCGTCTACGCGACAGCATCCGGAAACAATACGCTCGTCGCGATTGACGTTAAGTCGCGAGCCGTCATTGGGCGCGCGGCGACCGGGCGCGAACCTGTGCTCGCGCGTGCAACGCCGGACGGAAAGACCGTATTGGTCGTGAACCGCCGCGACGGGACGCTGGGGATCCATGACGCGGCCACGCTGGCGCTGCGCGGCAGTGTCGCCGTGGTTCCGCAACCGGGGGACGTTGCGGTCCTGCCAGACAGTTCCTTGGCGTTTGTGCTGAGCCGGTCCGAGAGGCGCATGTCCGTGGTGGACCTGCGGCGCGGCGTGCTAGTCACCAACCTCGAACTGGCCGGCAAGCCGGCAGACATGCTGCTGAAACCTGATGGCGGCGAGCTGTACGTGATTTCGCCGGAGGCGCACGGGCTGCAAGCCATCAACACCTGGACGCACGAGGTGGGCGACTACATGGTGCTCGGGTCGGCGCCAACGCGCGGCGTGCTAAGCAACGATGGAAGCCTGATGTATGTCTCGGACACAGCAGGCGACCGGGTCACACCGGTGGACATTTTGAACCGGCGCATCATTCGCGACCCGGGGAAAGGCTTTCCTGTTCCTGCGGGTGACGAGCCAACCGCGTTGCGATTCGATCCCAATGAGAATCTGCTCCTGGTGGTGAGCCATGGCTCGGGGGACCTGGCGGTGATCCGGGTGCGGACGAATTTTCTGGTGACAATGATTCCGGTGGGCGATCATCCGCAGGAACTGGCGGTGAAATTGTTTTAGGGAGCGGGCAGAGAGCAACTCAAAGTAAGACTTCAATACCTGGGCGGAGGGCGATCGAAGGTGCAACCGATGAGGGGCGCAAGCACTTCAAGAAAAACTTTAACTACTGCGTAGCGCGAACTGATTATTCCGGTGGCCAAGCAGAGTGGTCTTCGCCAAGGTCGACGTTGAGGAAGCCCTCGGCGGGCAAGACGTCGACGGGCAAACCACCATGCCAGAGCGCCACCCCGAGGCGCAGCCTAGTCTGGCCTTTGAGGTTGAGCTGGTCCCTGTTGATGGCGACTTCCAGGACGCGCTCGAACGCGGCTTCCGCAACGAGCTTGGGGTTGAGCAGGCAGAGGCGGTCCTTTTCCACGGCGAAGCCCTGGACGTGCCCGCGCTGGAGATTCACGACGATGGTCAGATCCTCGGCGCCGCCGATGGTGATGCGAAACTCGGGGTCTTCCAGTTCGGCGAGAGCTTCGGGGAACGGATCGATGCGCACGCAGAAGCGATCCTTTTCGAAGCCGTAACGCAGCTCGTGCAGATAGAAGACGCGGCCGTGCATGGAGCCGCCGCGGCGTTCCGGTGAATAGAGGCCGGAGCCGAGCCATTCGAAATAGGAAGTGTCCCGGCCGTCGACCGTGATATTGAGGCAGCCGGTCGGAGCAAGCTGCAGTGCGTGTTCGGGCCTGCGCTTGATGGGCTTGGCCAATTCTTCGGGCGCCACCTGGCCCAGCGCAAGATAAATGGCTGTCAGGTGCTTGCGATAAAGCGCATCGAATTCAGCATCGTTCGCGGTGCTGTGCTCCGGGCCAAACCACCAGCACCAGTCGCTACCCTCCGCGGCGAGAAGCGATTCGCGGGCTTCCATGAGGGCAGTCTGGGAGGGAGCGTCCGTTCTTCCCTGCTTGCGGGCTTCGAAGGCGCGAGCGTAGGCTTCGCGGGCGTCCCAGAGTAACTCCCAGGCGGCGACGTCTTCAGCGTGACCGATCCAGACGTCGAAATTGGCGTTGATCCACGACGCGGGGAAAATTCCAGGTGTGACGGGAATTTCACCGGCGGCGGCGATGGCTTCGCTGGCGGTGAGGGCCCGGAAATCCTGGTCGCCCTGGATGCGCCCGTAAAACTCGCGGAGAAAGGCGCGGCCGTTGCCCGGATAGTATTCCCAGGCGTTTTCGCCGTCGAGAAAAAGACAAATCGTAAGCGGCTGATTGCTCAGCACGGTTTCTCCCAGCTGGCGCATGCGATTGTGGAGATCCGCCGCAGCGGCTTTGGCGTCCATGCGGCTATAAACGAAGCCGATGAGATCGGAAAGATGGTGGTCACGGAACAAACCGGTAATTCCGTTAGGGGCGAGTTGCACTTGCCAGGGTCTGTAGAGCCGATCGGCGTTGGCGGGAATGCCATTGCCGTCGCGGAAGAATCCGACGTTGAGCGTGCGGCCAAGGACTCCTTCATCGGTTCCAAACCAGCGAAAGCCCTCTTCGGCGGCGATGGTGAGCGCTTGATCGGAAACCGAACCTTCGGAAGGCCACAGGCCGGCGGGCTTCGCGCCAAAAACTCGCTCGTGATACTCGCGCGCAAGACGCAATTGTTCGCGCGCATCTTCGGGACGGCGGTAGGCGCGGCGCGGGAGAGGCGTACCTGGATTGGCGACTCGCGCGATGTCTGAATCGCAGATCAGGGGAAGGATGGGGTGATAGAACGGAGTGGTGCTCAGCTCGATCTGGCCGCTCTGCGCGGCGTCACGGTATGCCGGGAGCACGAGGCCCAGGAATTCGAGTTGCTTTTTGCGCAGCGCGGATTTCTCCTGCTCCGTATAGTCCTTCCCTTTCGTGGCCAGACGGCTGACGAGTTCATCCTTTTCGAACCAGGACTCTTCCATCCAAGCCAACTGAGAAAGCAGTTGCAGGTCGCGCCAATCGCGCGGCGTGAAGGAAACCAGCGCCTGCGCGCCGCCAGCGGGACGCGACCATTCAAATAGTTCGACGAAGCGCTGCCAGCGGGACATCAGATGCTCATGATTCACTTGAAACGCGCGCGCCAGGATTTCCGCTTTATCCTCGCGAGTTAGTTCGTCGGCATTCTTGAACGCCAGCGAAAACCATGGTTCCTTGAAACTGCAACTGGCGTACTCCTCGAGTTGCATGCCAAGGGAAGGCACGACGTTGAAGGTGGCGTGAAAGTCGGGAAATTCGCGAAGCACGTCGACCATGCCCCAGTAGTCTTTCAGGGCGTGCAGGCGAGTCCACGGGAGGACGTATCGCCCATTCTCCGGATCGCGGTACTGCGGCTGGTGCATGTGCCACAACACAACCAGATGGACCCGCTTCATCGCTCGCGTCTCTCCCGTGTTAATCCGGTGACCGGAGTCTGTCCGGCTGGTATTTGAAGATGCAAGCAGTCGTGCGGGCTCGATTTGATACACCCGGGCCCGCGAATCGTGACTGCGAAAAGAACCACTGTAGAAAAACTATCATGTAATCGGCGGCAAGAGAAACAGATGGGCCACGCGCTCTGAACACTAGTGTCAGGGCGAGGGCTAGTATAGAATCCGCGACTGACAGCCCACGCAATGTGCCGGCGGCGAAATGATTATTCGCCGCCAGAAACGATCGTTTGCGATGACACTTTTACCGCGGCTCAGAATGTATCCCCGGAAACAATTGGATATCCGGTGGCGGGATCTTGCTTGCGCTGCGTTTCATTGCGTTTTCCGCAGGAGCATTCGCGCCAAAGAAGCGGAGGTCGAAGGCATGTTTGCTCCGGGTTATCCGGTGCTTTCGGCGTTCACGGTTCGAACCGGGTTCGATCTGCTTCTGGGTGCGCTGGAGTTCCCGGCGGGCAGCGAAATCCTCATGACCGCGCTGACGATCCCCGAAATGGTGAACATCGCGAAGCACCATGGGTTAGTTCCGATTCCTCTGGATATCGAAAGCGGCACGATGGGGCCAGAAATCTCAACGATCGAATTGGCGATTACGGAGCGGACCCGAGCGATTGTGGTGGCGCACCTTTTTGGCACGCGTGTGCCGATGGGACCGGTGATCGAATTGGCGAAAAAGCGCGGCCTTGTGATGATTGAAGACTGCGCACAGGCGTTTACGGGACCGGACTACACGGGACATCCCGAGACGAATGTGGCGATGTTCAGCTTCGGTTCGATTAAGACGATGACAGCCCTGGGAGGGGCTCTTTTGCGCGTGAGGGATGCAGATTTGCTGCGCAAAATGCGGACGATCCAACGGACGCTTCCGATGCAGAGGCGGAAAGAATTTGCAGGCGTCGTGCTGACGCATGCGATCCTGAAACTGTTTACGCTGCCGCTGATGTTTGGGCTGTTCTATCGCGGATGCCAAATTCTCGGAGCGGATTTCGAGAGCGTCATCGCAAAAATGCGAGGATTGGATGAGAAGGATTGGCTGAAGGAGATCCAGTGGCAGTGTTCCTACCCGATGTTGGCCCTGCTGGCATACCGGCTGCGGAGGTTCGACGCGGCGCATCTGAAGCAGCGAATCTCGGTGGGCGAGGAGTTTGCGAAATCGCTGCCGCGGGACGTTTCGTATCCCGGAAATCGCGCGGAGTTTCATAGTTTTTGGATCTTTCCGATTCTGGCGGAAGCGCGGGAGCGGTTCATGGAGGAACTGCACCAGCGGGGATTCGACGGTACCGCAGCCGGTTCAGCGCTTGCGGTCATCGAGCCGCCGGTCGGGAACGAGAATCGCGAGCCGGTAAAGACGCGGGAGATTTACCGACAACTGCTCTACCTGCCGGTGGATTCGAAAGTTCCTCCGCGGGAACGCCAGCGCCTGAGCAATGCGATTGGAGAGATCCTCGAAAAGTCCTCGCACCTGCGGTTGACGGATGCGCGGCGCGTATATTCTGCCGTTGCGCGAACGATTGAAGTGCCGAGGAGCGTTGCGGACATCCGAAGCGCCCTGCAACGCGCGCGACGTGACGGCGTGCCCATTTGCATGATGGGAACCGGCCACAACCTGGGCGGACACGCTTTTGTGAACGGCGCAATGGTTCTGGACATGCGGCAATTCAACCGCGTACTTTCCATTGAAGCGGAGCAGAAGCGCATCACCGTGGAAAGTGGAATTACTTGGGACAAGATCCAGGAGGCGGTGAGCGCAGCGCGCCTGGCGTTAAAATCCATGCAATCTGACAACATTTTTACGGTGGGAGGTTCGCTCGCGGCCAATGCTCACGGGCGTGACACGCGATTCCCTGCCCTAGTCGACAGCGTGCTTGGATTCCGAATCCTGCTGGCCGACGGATCGGTGAAGTCCGCAAGCAGAACGGAAAACCAGGACTTGTTTCGGAACGCGATCGGCGGGTACGGGTTGTTCGGAATCATCCTCGATGTAGACCTGGAGCTCGTGGAAGATTGTGTCTACGAGCAAAGTTCTGCCGTCATTCCGTTGAGTGGCTTGGTTGAATATCTTGAAATCGACGTCCGCGCGAATCCTCTGACCGAGCTTTTTCTGGCGCGGCCGTCGATTTCGCGGGCAAGTTTTCTAAACCACACGATCGTGACGGTGTGGCGAAGGACGGAGCGAACTCGCAAAGGGATCTTCCAGTTAGATCACGAACGCAACGTGGCGCGCGACCGCTTCTTATTCGGATTATCGCGGAAATACGAGTGGGGCAAAACGCTCCGGTGGCATGCGGAAAAATTCATTGCCGGGGACGCATCGCGGAAAACGATGGTGTCGAGAAATAATGCCATGCGGCCGCCGGTGTCATCTGTGAAGATGCTGGAGCATAATTCGACGGAAGATGCGGATGTGATCCAGGAATTCTTCATTCCAACTCCCCAATTCATGACTTTCATGGACGGCATGCGGCGAATGTTGCTTGAAGACGGAACCAATCTCCTCGGAGTGACGCTGCGGTATGTGAAGGCCAACAACGAAACCGCCCTTTCGTATGCGCCGAAAGAAGACGCGATAGCGGTGATTCTTTACTTTAATGAAGTGTGCTCGATGGAGGGCCGCGCCAAGGGAGATGAACTGATCAAACGGCTGAACCGCCTGACTCTGGAAAACGAAGGGACGTTCTATCTAACTTACCTCCGGGACGTTGACAAAGATAGCTTGAGGCAAGCCTATCCCGGGATTGACGCGTTTTTTCAGAAGAAGAATGCCGTTGACCCGGAGAGCCGCTTTACCAGCAGATTTTTTAAAATCCACGGGAAGCGAGAGTTGGCAAGGGCAGCCGCAAGCGGAAGGTGAAAGAAGCGCGGGGCACCGCGAAGCTGAGGCCCCTACCACGCAGCGCCATGGTCGAGAGGACACAGCGCTTGCGGGCACTCAGAAGTCAGACGCAGAACGTCGCCGCAAAGCGAACTCTGATGCGACCGTGTTACACTCACCGTTCGCGTCATGCGCATCCTGGATCGGTATATCGTCCGCGAAGTTTTCCGTCACGCACTCCTTGGACTCGTCGTCTTCACCTTCGTTTTTTTCGTGCCAAAACTGGTGCAGTTGATGGAGCTTTTTGTGCGCCACAGCGGCTCCGGCGTGCAGATTCTGACGCTCTTTCTGTGCGTCTTTCCCGCGGTGCTCGTATTCACCGTGCCGATGGCTACGTTAATCGGCGTGCTGCTGGGGCTCGGGCGAATGTCCGCGGATAGCGAGATCATCGCGCTTACGGCGCTCGGTATCGGCCGTCGCCGGATTCTACGCCCCGTGGGCGTGCTGGCGATCACCGGCGCCGTCGTAACTCTGATCATGACAACCTGGCTGGGGCCGCTGGCGCTGCGGACGTTCCGTTCGCTACAAGCTGACTTGATCAGTTCCCAGATTTCCTTCCAGTTGCAGCCGCGGGTATTCGATGAACGCTTTCCGCGCATGGTTCTTTACGTCAACGATGTAACTGCGGCGGGCACGCAATGGCACGGCGTGTTCCTCGCGCAGACCGGAGCGGAGGGCGGTTCAAGCGTAACGCTGGCGGAGAAAGCGATTGTGATTGCCGAGCCGAAGCAGGGCAAGTTAGAGCTGCATCTGCAAGGCGGCACCACGCACGAATTCTCCCGCGCGGATGCCGACCATTACTCGGTGATGGCGTTTGGACAAAGCGACTGGCCGATTGAGTTCAGCGGCCTGACAGCCGCCGAGCCACGGCAGCTCAACAATCCCGAACGCTCGATTCGCGACCTTTATAACGATCACGGCCCAGGCTGGCGCGAAGCCCGTGTGGAGCTTCACCGCCGGTTTGCATTTCCGATTGCTTGCCTGGCCTTCGCGTTGATTGCCGTGCCGCTCGGCGCGCAACCACGGCGCGGAGGCCGGGCGGCGGGTTCGTTGCTCGCGATAATTTTGATTTCTTCCTATTACTTGCTTTCGGGATTGGGGGCGAACCTCGCGCGGGAAGGCAAGCTGACTCCGGCTGCGGGAATCTGGATTGCAAATGCATTTCTTATCGCACTAGGGCTGGCATTGTTGCCACGTATGGAGCAATTTAGAGGCGAAGGCCAGTGGATGCGGCCGATCGCCTACTTCAAATCCATAAAGCGTTTGCTGCGCCGCCGCAGAGCGCAAGCCCGCGCAAGGGCCGCCACGGCAAACGGAGTGAATGGTGAACGCATATCCCAGGAAATCTTGACGCGGTCCAGCGGAAGCTTTCCGCAATTGATCGACATCTACGTCTTGCGGCGGTTCCTTTATTATTTCGCGCTCCTGATGGCTACGTTCGTTTTTCTGTTTGAGACGTTCACGTTCTTCGAGCTGCTGGACGACATAGCCCGCCATCGCGTCCCTTTCCTGATCGTTGTCGATTATTTCCGCTACCTTGCTCCTTATCTGCTCTACCAGCTCGCGCCCCTGGGAGCGCTGGTGGCCGTTCTCGTGACGCTGGGGATCATGAGCAAGAGCAATGAAATCGTAGCCATCAAAGCCAGCGGGATCAGTATGTACCGGCTGGCGGCACCCCTGCTTCTTGCCGGTCTGGCGCTGGCCGTGACTATGATCGTGCTCGACGACACGTATCTGCCTTATGCAAACCAGCGGCAGGACGC